>NZ_KV794726.1:0-348 GCF_001808895.1 Corynebacterium sp. HMSC070E08 | reverse complement strand
GCCGGCCGCTTCTGGTGATGCCACCGACGTGGAAATGCCGGAGCTTGGTGAGTCCGTCACCGAGGGCACCATCACCCAGTGGCTGAAGTCCGTCGGCGACACCGTCGAGGTCGACGAACCGTTGCTCGAGGTCTCCACCGACAAGGTCGACACCGAAATCCCGTCCCCGGTCGCCGGCACCCTCGTTGAAATCCTCGCCGAGGAAGACGACACCGTCGACGTCGGCGCCGTCATCGCCCGCGTCGGCGACGGCTCCGCCGCAGCCTCCGAAAAGCCTGCCGCCAAGGAAGAGGAAAAGAAGGAAGAGCCCAAGGCCGAAGAGAAGAAGGAAGAGCCGAAGGCAGAGGA
>NZ_KV794725.1:0-485 GCF_001808895.1 Corynebacterium sp. HMSC070E08 | reverse complement strand
ATCTCGGGGGAGATACCCATGACCACCACCGCTACACGCCCGCCTACCTTTTTCTTTTCCACCACCAACCCTAATAATCCACACGCGATGGCCCGTGCTCAAGCCCGCCGGGCCACCTATAAAACCTGGGTCGGGGCCATGCCCAGCCTGCACGCCGATATCAACACCACCGCACTATCCCTAGTTGCTGCCTGGTCACTGCCGGAAGGCCACATCAAATCCGGCCTGCGTGCTATCCACCGGCTAGAAAGTCTGCCGAAAGTCAAAGCCATACAAGACACCCACTGCCTGCTCGACATTGAATCCCTCATTGCTATCGATCAACCCATGTCAGCACTGACAGCCTTGACTGATGAAACCCTGGATTTTATCGACACCCTCCTGGCTGACTTTTTTACCCCTTCTAAGCCGAACCAAGCTTTTCCCACGCGTAGCCAAATCAGGCGCAAAGTCCGCGATATTTGTAAAACCCTGGATGATTCCAT
>NZ_KV794724.1:0-2327 GCF_001808895.1 Corynebacterium sp. HMSC070E08 | reverse complement strand
GTGTGTGTGTTTGTTTTGGTCTATTAGTACCAGTAGCCTCCACACTTTACAGTGCTTCCAGGTCTGGCCTATCAACCCCATCGTCTTTGGGGGACCTCAAATACGAAACCTCATCTTAAAACAGGCTTCCCGCTTAGATGCTTTCAGCGGTTATCCCTTCCGTACGTAGCCAACCAGCCATGCTCCTGGCGGAACAACTGGCACACTAGAGGTACGTCCGTCCCGGTCCTCTCGTACTAGGGACAGCCTTCTTCAAGTTTCAACGCGCGCGGCGGATAGAGACCGAACTGTCTCACGACGTTCTGAACCCAGCTCGCGTGCCGCTTTAATGGGCGAACAGCCCAACCCTTGGGACCTACTCCAGCCCCAGGATGCGACGAGCCGACATCGAGGTGCCAAACCATCCCGTCGATATGGACTCTTGGGGAAGATCAGCCTGTTATCCCCGGGGTACCTTTTATCCGTTGAGCGACACCACATCCACAAGTAGGTGCCGGATCACTAGTCCCGACTTTCGTCCCTGTTCGACATGTCTGTCTCACAGTCAAGCTCCCTTGTGCACTTACACTCACCACCTGATTGCCAACCAGGCTGAGGGAACCTTTGGGCGCCTCCGTTACATTTTGGGAGGCAACCGCCCCAGTTAAACTACCCACCAGGCACTGTCCCCAACCCAGATCATGGGCCAAGGTTAGACATCCAATCCGATCAGAGTGGTATTTCAACAACGACTCCACACACACTGGCGTGCATGCATCACAGTCTCCCACCTATCCTACACAAACCGAACCGAACACCAATACCAAGCTATAGTGAAGGTCCCGGGGTCTTTTCGTCCTGCCGCGCGTAACGAGCATCTTTACTCGTAGTGCAATTTCACCGGGCCTGTGGTTGAGACAGCAGAGAAGTCGTTACGCCATTCGTGCAGGTCGGAACTTACCCGACAAGGAATTTCGCTACCTTAGGATGGTTATAGTTACCACCGCCGTTTACTGGGGCTTAAATTCTCAGCTTCGCAGTCAAAGACTACTAACCGGTCCTCTTAACCTTCCAGCACCGGGCAGGCGTCAGTCCATATACATCAACTTAACGTCTTCGCATGGACCTGTGTTTTTGATAAACAGTCGCTTCCCTCTATTCTCTGCGACCCCACAACCCACCACCAACGCAAAGGCTGGTTTAAGTCGTGTGGTCCCCCTTCTCCCGAAGTTACGGGGGCATTTTGCCGAGTTCCTTAACCACAGTTCACCCGAACGCCTTAGTATTTTCAACCTGACCACCTGTGTCGGTTTAGGGTACGGGCCATACATCCACATCGCTAGAGGCTTTTCTCGACAGTACTAGATCACCAACTTCACCCCAATTGGGCTACGCATCACGCCTCAGGCATACGGTGTGCGGATTTGCCTACACACCACCTCACACGCTTACACCAACAATCCACTAAGCGGCATGGCTACTACACTGTGTCACCCCATCACTTGAACCACACATCAGGCCCCACGACATCAACAAACCACACACTCAAAGAGCGCACAATTCGTATCCGCGGTGGTTAGTATCAGTGCTTTATCATGGGCGCGGATATACGGGTACCAGAATATCAACTGGTTGTCCATCGACTACGCCTGTCGGCCTCGCCTTAGGTCCCGACTCACCCTGGGAAGACGAACTTGACCCAGGAACCCTTAGTCATCCGGCGGGAAGGATTCTCACCTTCCAATTCGTTACTCATGCCTGCATTCTCACTCGCACACACTCCACGCCTCCTTACGGTAACGCTTCAACACATGCACGACGCTCCCCTACCCAAACAAAAAGTTTGCCGCGGCTTCGGCGGTGTGCTTGAGCCCCACTACATTGTCGGCGCAGGACCACTCGACCAGTGAGCTATTACGCACTCTTTCAAGGATGGCTGCTTCTAAGCCAACCTCCTGGCTGTCTTCGCGATCCCACATCCTTTTCCACTTAGCACACCCTTAGGGGCCTTAACCGGCGATCTGGGCTGTTTCCCTCTCGACTATGAAGCTTATCCCCCACAGTCTCACTGCCGCACAACACATTGATGGCATTCGGAGTTTGGCTGACATTGCTAAGATTGTAGTCCCGCTCAACCAACCAGTAGCTCTACCTCCACCAAGCTAATGCGACGCTGCACCTAAATGCATTTCGGGGAGAACCAGCTATCACGGAGTTTGATTGGCCTTTCACCCCTACCCACAACTCATCCCCGCAGTTTTCAACCTACGTGGGTTCGCGCCTCCACAGCATCTTACTACTGCTTCACACTGGCCATGGGTAGATCACCCCGCTTCGGGTCCAGGACA
>NZ_KV794723.1:0-75323 GCF_001808895.1 Corynebacterium sp. HMSC070E08 | reverse complement strand
CAAAATCAACGCACTCTAAAACCGGAAGGGCCAAGAAAGGTCGCGCACAGGCGCGGCTGTGCGGCGCGAGCCATACCAGTGGCTCAGGTTGTCAACGTCAATCACGCCGCCGCCTTAAAACGCGCCCGCGATGGGCAGGCCCACCGCATCGATGCCGTTGCGCAGCGAGTTCGTGGCCAGCTTCCAGCGCCCGTCGAGGTAGCGGAACTCCACCCGCAACGAGAGCGTGGGACGCCCGGCCGAGCTCGCGTTGAGCGTGGCACTCGCGGTGTTCCCCTCCACCGTCAGTGGCCCGCTAATCCGCTTCCAGCCCAGCGGCGGACGGAATATCCCCAGGTTGTAAATGGTTCTCGGCACCACCGTCCCCGGCAGACCAGCCTCGAGGTTGTGTGCCTTGTCCGCATCGGATCCCGGCGTGGCCACGAGCGCGTGCAGGACGCCGTTAAGGTCATCGAGCGTCGGCTCCGGGTTAGTAGCCGCAAAGCTCGCGCTGAAATCCCCACTGGGGTACCAGCCGGTGTTGGGGTCCTCCACCGTCTCATCCACCGCCTGCTCTGGCGCTGGGTCTGCCGCTTGATTCTCCTGCGGTGCCGGTTCCAACGCCACAGCGGGGGCGTCCTGCGCAACGCTTGGCGACGCCGCGGACGCCGCCGTTGTTGGTGCCGTTGTTGCCGCAGCCGCCGGCGCTGCGGAGTCGCTGCTCACGGGCACGCTCGGTTCGGCTGGCTGCGTCATCGCGGCACCCTGGGCTGCCGCCTGTTCCCACTTGCCTTGGCTGAGCTGCACGCCGAAACCCAAGACCAGCGCAGCGGCGACGCAACTGCTCACCACAGATACGCCAACCGTGGGCCAGCTGATCCCACGTGGGCGGGCCTCCATCACGCCGTCCGGCACGCCGCCGGCAACGTCACCGCTCTCACCGAAACTCATTGAGCAGTCGCGGCCGGCTTGGTCAGCACCACGCCGATGGCCTGCAGGTTGTCGCTGTATTTGTTGAACACCGAACGCATCGCGAAAACGCGGCGGCGGGCGTCGGGCATGCGCAAGACGTTAAAGGCGATACGCGCCACGCCCAGCACACCCTCGTCCTGCAAGTTGCGCTTGGCGCGCAGCAGCGCCATATCTGCATAGTGGCGCTCAGTCACCTCGAAGCCAGCCTCCCGTGCCACGCCGTCTCATTCCTTTGTGGTCAGCGGGCGGGCGTTGACGCGGATGGACGTGGCCAGCGCGCGGCGGATCTCGAGCTTCTGGGCGTCGTCAAGCGTGTCCGGCTCCAGGCACAGCTCATGGATGACATACCTGCCGCCCGGGCGCAGGATACGGAACGCCTCCGCCATGATCGCGGCCTTCCCCTTCTCGCCGTGCATGGTGAGCATGGCTTCGCCAAAGACGACATCCGTGCTGTTATCCGGCAAACCCGTGGCCTTGGCGTCATTGACCACCACGGTAGCCGAGGAAGCGCCGGCGAGGCTGGCCTTCGTGCGCGCCACGGCATCAGGATCCTCGTCCACACCGGTGTAGCTGCGCGGGCCTTCCGCCACGATCTGGCGGGCAGTGAGCCCGAGTCCAGGGGCCAGCTCCACCACGTCCTTGTTTTTCAGCTCGGCGGCGTCGATTAGCGTGGTGGTCATCTCCAGCCCGCCGGGGCGCAACACCTTCTTTCCCAGGCGGGCGAGGAGCCAGTGTCCACCAACCTCGGAGTCGGGACGATCGTGCATGGGCAAAGAAGAAGTTGTCATACAGCCAGAATATGCGAGACTTTCTCCATTTAAAAGGTTACCCTAACCTTATTGTGGCCAACCTAACATGCCAGAACGCGGCGACGCCCCGCCACCGCTGGGTGGAGGGGCGTCGGAAAGCAGCGGCGCGGAAAGCGGCGTTAGGAGGCAGCCTCAACGCGCTCCTTGAGGGCCTTGAACTGGTCCCACACCTCAGACGGCACGCGGGAGCCCAGGAAGGTCAGGTACTCCTTGTTGTCTTCCATGTCGCCAGCCCAATCGGCCGGGTTCACGGCAAGTGCCTCGCGGACGTCTTCAATGTCGAAGTCCAGGCCGGTGAGGTCGATATCCTCCGGGCGGGCGGTGTGGCCCACGACGGTCTCAACAGCGTCGACGTTGCCCTCGATGCGGTCCACAATCCACTTGAGAACGCGGGAGTTCTCGCCGAAGCCCGGCCACAGGAAGCGGCGGTCCTCACCACGGCGGAACCAGTTGACCAGGAAGATCTCCGGCATGCGGTCGCCGCCCTTTTCGCCCATATCTACCCAGTGCTGCAGGTAGTCACCGGCGTTGTAGCCCATGAACGGCAGCATGGCCATCGGGTCATGGCGCAGGGCGCCGACCTTGCCCTCAGCGGCAGCGGTCTGGCCAGAGGAGAGCAGGGCGCCGATCATGGTGCCGTGGTTCCAGTCGAAGGCCTGGGTCACCAGCGGGACGGTATCCGCGCGGCGGCCACCGAAGAGGATGGCGTCAATCTTGACGCCCTTCCAGTCATCAAACTCCGGAGCAGCAGACGGGCACTGCGTAATCGGCACGCAGTAGCGGGAGTTCGGGTGCGCCGCCTTGGTGGTGGAAGCCGGGGTCCAATCGTTGCCGCGCCAATCGATGAGGTGCTCCGGGGCCTCGCCCATTTCCTCCCACCAGACATCGCCGTCGTCGGTCAGCGCGACGTTGGTGAACAGGGTGTTGCCCGGCTCCATCGTCTTCATGGCAATCGGGTTGGAGTCGTAGTTGGTGCCCGGCGCCACACCGAAGAAGCCGTTCTCCGGGTTGACTGCGTACAGGCCGTCCTCGCGCAGCTTCATCCAGGCGATGTCATCGCCCACAACCTCAGCCTTCCAGCCCGGGATGGTCGGGGCGATCATGGCCAGGTTGGTCTTACCGCAGGCAGACGGGAAGGCGGCCGCGATGTGGTACTTCTTACCCTCCGGGTTGGTGAGCTTGAGGATGAGCATGTGCTCTGCCATCCAGCCCTCTTCCTTCGCCATGACGGAAGCGATACGCAGCGCGTAGCACTTCTTGGCCAGGATGGCATTGCCGCCGTAGCCGGAGCCGTAGGACCAAATCTCCTTGGTCGCCGGGAACTGCGTGATGTACTTCTTCTCGTTGCACGGCCACGCGACATCCTCCTGGCCCGGCTCCAGCGGAGCACCAACGGAGTGCAGGGCGTGGACAAAATCGCCGTTCTCACCAATCTTGTCCAGAGCCTGCTGACCCATGCGGGTCATGATGCGCATGGAGAGCACGACATAAGCGGAATCAGTAAGCTGCACGCCGAGCTTCGGGTCCGGGTCGCTGATGGGGCCCATGCAGAAAGGCACCACATACATGGTGCGGCCCTTCATGGAGCCACGGAAGGCCTCGGTCATCTCTTCCTTCATGGCTGCCGGCGGGGCCCAGTTATTGGTCGGGCCGGCGTCCTCGGCGGTCTCGGTGCAGATGAAGGTGCGGGACTCCACGCGCGCGACATCCGACGGGTTCGAGCGCGCCAGGTAGGAGTTCGGGCGCTTCTCCTCGTTGAGCTTAATCAGGGTGCCCTTCTCCACGAGCTCAGCGGCGAGACGGTCAGCCTCCTCCTGGGAGCCATCTACGAAGACGACCTCTTCCGGCTGGAAGAGCTCGACACTCTCACTGATCCACGAAATAAGCTTCTCGTTCTTCGTGGGCAGTTCACCTACAAGGCCCTTAATGGTTGCGGTCATCTCACATTCTCCTGTGGTCGGTGTGGCCAGGGTGCTTTATATCGCCGAAGGTTTCCCCTATCGACGTTTCACCAACCAGAGTACGGATACTGGTGATAACAGAACGTGTAATGCCCGCCACCCCGGTTATATCCACCCAGCTCATGCCGACTATGCCGAGGACAGCGAAGTGTGAATTAGGGCACGTGGCCACCAAAGATACCCCCGCACAGGGGTGGATTTTCTTTGGGTTGTCCATCCCGTACGCCCGTCCCGCTACCCCCACGGCGTCCTGTGTGGCCTCCACCTGGACGCCCCTCCGCCCTCCACGGCGCGGCACGTTGCCCCTCACCCCTGCTTAAGGGAACAATGTCAACTGATGAATAGTGCAGACTCCTCCCAGAATCCCGCCGCGCAGATGCCTCACGGCCGCGGCCTCCAGACGGATTTCAACGCCGAGTTCAATAATGATTTGGACTACCCACGCCTCGGCAACGTGACCTTCCGTCGCGGCACCCTCACTGACAACCAGAACGCCCTCTTCGAGGAGCACTGGCCTCAGTTGGGGCGCCTGCTTGCCGACGAACCCCTCGACATCCCCGCCTGGTTCGGCCGCGAGGGGGCGAAGACCATCGTCGAGATCGGCTCCGGAACCGGTACTTCAACCGCAGCCATGGCGCCACTCGAGCAGGACACCAACATCATCGCCGTCGAGCTTTACAAGCCGGGCCTGGCCAAGCTGCTGGGCTCCATCGTGCGTAACGACATTGAGAACATCCGCATGGTCCGCGGCGATGGCATCGAGGTTCTCATGCGCATGTTCGCGCCCGAGTCCCTCGACGGCATCCGCATCTTCTTCCCGGATCCGTGGCCCAAGGCCCGCCACCACAAGCGCCGCATCATCCAATCCGGCACGCTCAACCTCTTTGCTTCCCGCCTGAAGCCCGGCGGCGTGCTCCACGTGGCCACCGACCACGCCGGCTACGCCGAGTGGATCAACGAGCTCGTTGAGGTCGAGCCCTCCCTCGACTACAAGGGCTGGCCCTGGCCGGAGTGCCCCATCCTCACCGACCGCCAGGTCATCACCAAATTTGAGGGCAAGGGCTTAGATAAGGAACACGTCATCACCGAGTACCTGTGGGAGAAGAAGTAATGGCCGGCACCTACCTTCTGGTGTGGGACGCACCCAACATGGACATGGGCCTCGGCGCCATCCTCGGCGGGCGCCCCACCGCCGCCTACCGACCACGCTTCGACGCCATCGGCCGCTGGCTGGTGGAGCTGGCCTTTGACAACGACGCCACCCCCGAAGCCGCCGTCTTCACCAACGTCAGCCCCGGCGGCGCCGACGTCATCCGCCCCTGGGTGGAGGCCATCCGCAACGTCGGCTTCGCCGTGTTTGCCAAGCCAAAGCTCCACGAGGACGATGATGTCGACCCCGACATGGTCGAATACATCAAAGCCAACCGCGAGGATCTCTCCGGTGTCATCGTGGCCTCTGCCGATGGCCAAAACTTCCAGCACCTGCTGGAACAGCTCTCAGCTTCCGGTCTGCCCACCTGCGTGCTCGGTTTCCACGAGCACGCGTCGTGGGCGCTGACCCACCCCGATATCGAGTTCGTCGACCTCGAAGACATCGAGGGCGTTTTCCGCGAGCCGCTGCCGCGCGTTAACCTGGATAATCTGCCTCCAGGCGGCGCCTGGCTGCAGCCTTTCCGCCCGCTGTCCGCGCTGCTTCCGGACCGCGCGCCCGAGCACAGTTAGGAGCCGCATGTTTTATTCTTGGGGCCGTTTCTCCTACGCCCACCGCAAGGTCATCCCGCTCCTCATCGTCGGGCTCATCCTGGGCCTCTTCTTTGGCTTCGGCACGCGCCTTGAGGAGCGCATGAGCCAGGAGGGCTGGGAAGACCCGGGGGCGGCGTCGACAAGCGCGGCACAGATCGAGTTGGAGACCTTCGGCCGCGACAATTCCGGCGACGTCATCCTGCTTTTCGACGACCCCGATGCCCACGCCGCCGAGGCCAAGGCCTTCCTGGATGAGCTCCAGACCCAGTATCCGGAGCAGATCGACTCCGTCACCAGCTACTTTGATAAGCGCAACCCGAACCTCATCACGCAGGATCACTCCACGGCCTTCGCCGCCATCGGGCTGAAGGGCGACGGCGAGCAAACGCTCAAGGATTTCCGCGCCATCGAGGATTCGCTGCACTCCAGCGGGCTGCCCGTGCAGGTAGCGGGTGCCACCGCGGTGGCCGATGCGCTGGATGAGGGCATGTCCAAGGACATCTCCCGCGCGGAGAAGGCCGCCCTGCCGCTTGTCGGCCTGCTGCTCCTCGTGGTCTTCGGCTCCGTCGTCGCGGCCTTCATGCCGCTCGTCGTGGGCGGGCTGTCCATCCTGGGCTCGCTAGGCATTCTTTCCATCCTGGCTGGCTTCCAGCAGGTCAACGTGTTCGCACAGGCCGTCGTCACGCTGCTGGGGTTGGGCCTGGCCATCGACTATGGCCTGTTCATGGTGTCGCGCTTCCGTGAGGAGCTGGACAAGGGACGCGATACGAAAGAGGCAGTGGCGATCACCACCGCTACTGCCGGCCAAACTGTAGTCTTCTCCGCCGCCATGGTGGCCGTGTCCCTCTCCGGACTCTTCCTCTTCCCCCAAGCCTTCCTCAAATCCGTGGCCTACGGCTCCATCTCCGCGGTGGGGCTGGCGGCACTGCTGTCGGTGACGGTGCTGCCCTCGCTCTTTGGCATGCTGGGGCCCAACATCGATAAGTGGACCGTGCGCAAAACCTCGCGCCGCGGGCGCCGCATCGAAGACACGTGGTGGTACCGGATGCCGCGCTGGGCCATGGGCCGGGCGGGTCTGATGACCACCGCCATCTGCGCGCTGCTCATCGCGCTGACCCTGCCGGTGCTGGGCGTGAAATTCGGCGGCATCAACGAGACCTACCTGCCACCCAACCAGGACGCGCGCGTGGCGCAGGACCAGTTCAACGAGCAATTCCCCTCCTTCCGCACCGAGCCGGTCAAGCTCGTGGTGAAGAATGCCACGAATGAGCAGCTTGTCGACGTCGTCATGCAAGCCCGATCCATCCAGGGTCTGACCGAGCCGATGGGCCCGAAGACCGCGACCGTCGACGGCACCACCGTCCTCGGCGCCGGCATTCAGGACCGCGAGGATTACGGGCGCATCGTCCACGAACTCGAGAACATCGAGGCACCGGAGGGCGTGGAGCTGTATGTTGGCGGCACCCCGGCCATGGAGGTCGAATCCCTCGACGCGCTCTTTGAGACCCTCCCTTGGATGGCGCTTTACGTGGTGCTGGCCACCTTCCTCCTCATGGCGCTGGTCTTCGGCTCCTTCATCCTGCCGCTGAAGGCCATCATCATGACGCTGCTCTCCCTAGGTGCCACGCTGGGTATCTTAACGCTCATGTTCGTCGATGGCCTCGGTTCCGACCTGCTCAACTTCACCGCCGGCCCGCTCATGAGCCCGATTTTGGTGCTCATCATCGCCATCGTCTTTGGTCTGTCCACGGACTACGAGGTCTTCCTGGTCTCGCGCATGGTCGAGGCCCGCCGCCGCGGCGCTTCCACGGACGAGGCCATCGCTGCGGGCACCGCGCACACCGGTGGCATCATCACGGCGGCCGCGCTCATCATGATCGTGGTCGCAGGTGCCTTCGGTTTCTCCGACATCGTGATGATGAAGTACATCGCCTTCGGCATGATTTTTGCACTGCTTATCGACGCCACCATCGTCCGCATGCTCCTCGTCCCCGCCGTCATGCACCTGCTGCGCGAGGACAACTGGTGGGCCCCGCGCTTCCTCACCCGCCTAACCCATCGCCTCGGCGGCGACAACGCCCCGGCTGCCGAGCCGGCCCTGGCCACCGCATCCGCTGCTGCACCGGCGCCCACCACCCCAGCGCTGAGCGATGAAGAGGCCGCGCCTACCGAGCAGGCAGGCACACCGGAGGATCCTGAGGTGCGGACGGAGGAGGCGTCGGCAAGCGAAGCTCCTGTACGCGGGGACCGCAGCGCCGACACCGACACCGAGCTCATCCCCTTCTCCGAGCTGGTGCAGCGCCTGAAGTCCACGGACGGTCGATGAATAAGAAGAACTGGCTGACCTGGATAATCTCCCTTCTGATTCTGGCCGCGCTGGCGTGGTTCTTCCGCGACCAGCTGGACTTTATCTCCGAGGGATTGCGCCGCCTGCGCCACGCTGAACCTTTCCCCGTGGTGCTGGTGGTGTTCTTCGCGCTGCTGTCCATCGCGGGCATGGCGGAGGTGATGAAGCGGCTCATCGGCGCCGGCGGCGTCAAGGTGCCGCTGCGCGAAACCTACGCCATCACGCTGGCCTCGAATGCCTGGTCCACGACTCTGCCGGCGGGCCCTGCCTTTTCGGCTTTGCTCACCTTCCAGGTGCAGCGTCGCTGGGGTGCGTCGGTAGCGCTGTGTAGCTACTTCCTGTTTTTGTCCTCGATCATTAGCTCGATGTTCCTCGCGCTCATTGGGCTCGGCGGGGTGTTTTTCCTCAACGCCGACATGGCTTTGGGCTCGTTGATCACCACGGTTGTCCTCATGCTCGCGGCACTCGGCGGCATCTTCTGGCTGACCTCACACCCGGTGACTCTTGAGCGCTGGCTGCGCAAGCTGCGGCCCGGCCCCAAGCGGGACCGCGCGATCCAGGAGGTGCGCAACCTCGGCGAGGTCCACCTTTCGCGTGGCCCCTTCGCTGTGGTTGCCGGGGCCTCCCTTGTGCACCGCCTGGCCGATATGGCCGCCCTGTGGGCTTCGGTGTGGGCGGTAACCGGCGAGATTCCGTGGCTGCGTGCCGGCGCCGACCACACCACCCTGGCAGGCGTCGCACTGGCCTTCCTGGCGGCGAAGCTGGCTGGCTCCGCGCAGGTCACCCCGGGTGGCGTGGGTACGGTGGAGGCCGCGCTCATCGCCCCGCTGGTGGCGACGGGCCTCACCGCGGTGCATGCCACCTCCGCGGCCATCATCTACCGGCTTATTTCCTTTGCGCTGATCACTATCATTGGATGGGTCATCTACTTCGCCCACTACGCCCGCGATGGTTTCTCTTACGCGGCGTTGAACCGGAAGGAATCCTAAATGCGCGTTGCCCCGCTTATCGACATCATCTCGCTCGTCCTCTTCGCCATCCTCGCCCGCCTGGCGCACGGCGGCCTGAGCTTTAGCTCCTGGGTCGATGCCTTCTGGCCGTGGACCGTGGGCGCGCTCGTGGGCTGGGTCATCATCATGGCAGCGAAGCTGAGCGGCCTGTGGCGGGAGGGCGTCGTCGTGTGGCTGAGTGCCATTATTGGCGGCATGGCTCTGTGGATGCTGGTCAATGGCCGGCTGCCGCACTGGTCCTTCCTCATCGTGGCCACCGTGATGTCGGCGCTGTTCTTCTTTGGCTGGCGAGCCATCGCGGCCTTTGCGTCCCGCTCGCGTGCCTAGAACTTCACCAAGTTTTCCATGGCCTGCTACCTGTCGGCCTCACACACCTGGATCCAGCCTTGTGGGGCCTTGCGAGTGGCTGTTTGAGCTGGGTTTTTAGCGCTCCGGTTGCGGGGGTGTGCGGCCCGGTTTAGTGTGTGGGGCATGAAGTTGGGGGACTTACTCGGGGTACTCGCTCGCGGCATGCACGTCGTTTCTTTGTGCGCGGGCCACACACGCGATGACATGCTCGCGCTGGGTGCGACGCCGCGCGTAGCGCGGCAGCTCGAAGGCCTGCACCGCATCTATTTCGGGCAGACCGCCTACAGCGCCAAGCAGCGCCGCGCGCGTAAAACTGAACACGCACTGGATACGCTGGTGCAGATTGAGCGCCATGTCGCGCGAGTCAAGGACTCGCGCAAGGCGTGGGACCTGAGAGTGGAGCTGTGCGAGACTCCGGCGGGTGAGATCGCGGGCGTGGCGAAGCGGCGCCTCGCGGAGCTCAGGCCTGAGCCCAGCCCCGGAGTGCGGGTGCTGCGCCGAAAAGGCGGCATGCACAGCCTCATCATCACGGATCGCCCGCGGGCTATTGCGAATCTGGTGGGCACGCTCAAGGCCACCTCCGCGGACCTGCTGAAGGCGGTCCACGAAGTCTTTGCAGGAGGCGGCGCGCCCACACCTGTGCTGCATGCGCACGTTCTTGTGCGCCTAGATCAGCTCGACACGATCGTGCGCGGCGAGGGTGACGACATCATTCTGCAGGCAACCGACGGCGGCACCATGACCGGCGCGGAGTTTCTCCGCACGCAGTTTGCCGAGCGCGGCTTCGTCTCGCTCTTCCACCCCGTCGAAGGACCCGTCAATCTCTATTACGGCAGCCGCTTCGCCAACGACAAGCAGCGCCTCCTGCTCAGCGCGGAGCATCCGACGTGCGCCTGGCTCGGGTGCAATAAACCGGCCGCGGAATGCCAGATGCACCACATCAGACGGTGGCAAGATGGCGGGCCAACCAACATCAACAACCTCGTCCCGCTGTGTAAGTACCACAACGCGATCAATGATGATGATCCCGCCCGGCCCACCTATCGCGGGCACATCGACCGCATCGAGGGACGGATGGCGTGGCTACCACCCGGCGGTGGGCCACCAGTGCTGATACCCAGCCCCGTCTGGGCTGACCTGCGGTAGGAATTCCCGCACCCCTGAGTCGCACCGCGACCCTAGGGCTCTTCGGCGATCCCGCATTCAGAGTTTTAGCGCACCGCGCCTTCTCAAGGCGCGTTGACTCCCTCGGCCACACGAGCCAGGGCATAAAGAAACCCTCCCCGCTTTTGAGCCGCTCACGTTGGACTGAGCAATCAGTCCAGTGGGGAGCCGCACGTGTGGCGGAGAGGGGTGCGCGCGAACGCTACTTCGAGCTCAGGGACGAGCCAGAAATGGTCACGCCGACGCGGTTGAGCAGCATGATAACGAGGTTGATAACGTCGCCGCTGAGGTCAAGAACGCTAGACAGCATTGAAGTGCTCCTTTGATTGAATTCCTAGTCCTTAAACTTATCGGATAGAACGGGCCCGCACGTTACGCCGAGAAACAAAGTTCAGCGCGATCCGCAGGCCTTCTTCAGCCTCTATCCTGGCTCAGACGACGCTAGAGCGGGGAGATGGTGTGCTTCTTGGGCAGGTCCTTCTCCTGCTTATCGACAAGCTGGCGCAGCGCGCGGCGCAGGGCCAAGCGCGACTCAGAAGGCTTAATCATGCCGTCGAGGTAGCCACGCTCCGCGGCGACATAGGGTGCAGTCATGGTCTCGTCGTAGAAGTCCATGAACATCTTCTTCGTCATGGCGCGGTGCTCCGGGGTTTCGGCGGCCTCGAGCTGCTTGCCCGCAATCATGACCACGGCGGCGGCCGAGCCCATCACGGCAATCTGGGCCGTCGGCCACGCCAAGTTGATATCACCGGTCAGGTTCTTCGAACCCATCACGGCATAGGCGCCGCCATAAGCCTTGCGCACAATCAGCGAGACCTTCGGCACGGTAGCCTCCACCACAGCAAAAGCGAACTTCGCACCGCGGTGAATCAGACCGGCCTTCTCCTGGTCCACGCCCGGCAGGTAGCCCGGCGTATCCACCACGAAGACCAGCGGGATGTTGTAGGCATCGCAGATACGGATAAAGCGCGCGCCCTTATCGGCGGCATCCGCATCGATACAGCCCGCCGAATGCATCGGGTTATTCGCCACAAAGCCCACGGCCTTGCCGTCAATACGCCCAAAGGCGGTGATGACATTGGGGGCGTAGTTTTCCTGGATTTCGATGAGCTCGTCGTCGTCGCCAAGCTGCGTCAGCAGGTCCATCATGTCGTAGCCGGCGTTCGTGTCATCCGGCATGAAGGAATCCAGCTCGGTGTCCTCAGCCACCTCCTCATCAGTAGGTGCGTCGAAGACCGGGGACTCGTCGAAGCAGGTCAGCGGCAGGTGGTCCAGCAAATCGCGCACCAAGTCAAAGGCCTCATCCTCGGAAGGCACCACGACGGACACGTTGCCGTTGAGCTCCTGCTGGCGCGCAGAGCCGAGGTCATGGGAAGAGATCTCCTCGCCTGTGACTTCCTTGATCACGTTCGGACCCGTCACGTACATCTCCGCCTCACCATCGACGGCGATGATGAAGTCCGTGGTCACCGGCGCATACACCGCACCACCGGCGGACTTGCCCATCATGATGGAAATCTGCGGGCTGCGGCCGGACAGCGGCAGCTGGCGGCGGGCAATCTCGGAGTACATGGCCAAAGACGTCACCGCGTCCTGAATGCGCGCACCGCCGGAATCCTGAATACCGATAACTGGGCAACCAATCTTGATGGCCAGGTCCATGATGTCGGTGACCTTCTTGCCAAAGGTCACGCCCACGGAACCGCCATAGACGGTCTTATCGTGTGCGTAGATGCACACCGGGCGGCCGTTGATGCGGCCGTGACCGGTGACCACGCCGTCGGAGTAAATCGCATCCGGGTCGCCGGGGGTCTTGCCCAGGGCACCCGTTTCGACGAAGGAGCCTTCGTCGAGAAGCGCGGCAATGCGTTGGCGCGGAGTCGAGCGCCCTGCCTCATCGCGACGGGCCCGGGAGCGTTCACTGCCGGGGTCCTGGGCGCGCTCGAGGCGCTCGCGCAGGTCCGCTAGCTTGTCAGCGGTGCTAGTCACTTCCGAATCTTCTCCTCGATCCAATCCTCCATGTGCTTGCCCACGATACCGATAGCCGGCTCGTCGGGAACCGCCAGGTGGTCACCCGGCAGCTGCACAATCTCCAGTTCCTTCACGATAACGCCCCAACCGCCGTCCGGGTTAACTTCGGCGTAGGCCGGCTCGAGCTCGATGGCGCCATCATGCATGCGCTCGGAGCGGAAGAGGATGACGGGCACGCTTACCGACGCCCACCGTCCCATATCCAGCGAGCCCAGAATCTGGTTGTCCACGAAGGAGGCGCGCTGGTGCTCCAGCACGCCCGCGGACAGGCCGTGCTCGGAGGCGTCGGTGGAGCTGAGGAATTCCGCAAGCATGGCCATGAGAGCATCTTCGCCCACGGTCTCCAGCATCTCGTAGGGCGGCTCGAAGTCCAGGCCGTAGGTCTTCTTGGCAAAGGCGGCGTAGCGGCCCCAGCGGGCCTTGGTTTCCTCCAGCGTCTTCGGGGCCGGATGCGCCGGCTGGGTGGTATCCAGCAGCGCGATGAAGGCCACCTCGGCCGCATCCTCGCCGCGGGCGGCGCGCTCCTGGAGCTGGTAGGCCACCTCATAAGCCAGCGCGCCACCGAAGGACCAGCCGCCGAGCACGACCTTACGGCCGCGCGCGTAGTGCAGGATGTCCTCGATGTAGGCGGCGGCGCGATCCTCCAGGCTGCCCTCGAGACGCTCCACGCCGTAGACGGCGACGTCGGCAGGCAGGCGGCGAGTCAGCGGCTGGTAAACCACGGTGGTGCCGCCGGCCGGGTGGAACATGAAGACGGCGGGGCCATCGGCCTCGCGCAGGACACGGATATTGCCCTCGACCTCGGTCTCCAGGCCTTCGCGGACCAGATCCGCCAGGTTCTCCAGTGCTTCGGCCTCGTAGACTTGTTGCGCGGTGACCTCGATGCCGGCGCGCTCGGTGAGACGCTCGGCAATCTTCTCAGCCACCTCATCGCTGACCTGCGGCAGCGCGGAGGTCACTCCGGCCGCGGCCTTACCGGTGAAGGTGGCCCAGGTGCCGAAGACCATGCGCTCGGAGGCATCGCGCGGCGCCACGCCCACGCCTTCGCCGCCCTTCGCGCTCACATCAGACGAGTCTTCAGTGGAGTTGCCTTCCGTGGTGAGCGTGGAAGGTGCCTCGGCGCTTGCGGCATCGGCGGCCGCGTCGGACGGCGCCTGCGCGGAAGCACCGGGCTGTTCGGACACGGCTTCCTCGACCATGGTGATGACGTCGGCGAGGGAGGCGTCGCGAAGCGCCTGCACCTGCAGCGGCGGAATCTGGAAGTCATTCTCCACGCGGTTCTTGATGCGCATGCCCATGAGCGAATCCAGGCCGAGATCAATGAGCGGCAGCTCACGCGGGAGATCGGAGACGTCGTAGCCCATGGACTCCGACACGATGAGCGCCAAGCGCTCCTCCACGCTCTCCTTCTCCGGGTCCCAGCGCACGGCATCGGCGCCCACATCGGGGTCAGCGAACTGCGGCGCAGTCACCGCCTGCGGCAGGCTCGGCTCCGGGGCCGCAGCGGGTTCGGCAAGGTTGAGCGTCGACGCAAAACCTTCCGCGATGAGCTTGGTCGTCGCACCATCCACGTAGTGCACCGCCAACGACAGCCCGCCCAGCGTGCGGCGAACAATCGTGGTGACCTCGCCCTTCGCGGGCAGGTCGAGGTGCTCCTCGCTCGCCGCGATGTGGGCGCCCGGGGTCACGGCCTCGGCGGCAGCCTCCAGGATGGCCAGCGCGCTCGGCGCCTGGTCAGCGTTCGTGGAGAACGCCACCGCGCCCTCCGGCAGCGTCACGCGCGCTCCCGGCAGGCCGGATACGCCAGAAGAAGGACGAGCGTTGGTCCAGAAACGCTGGCGGCGGAAGCGGGTATGCGGGGCGGCGACAAGCGCACCGGAACCAAAGACCTTGGTGTAGTCCACCGGAGTACCCGTGACGTAGAGCTTGCCCAACAGGTCCAGCAGCGACTCGGTGGGATCCATCTTGCGCTTCAGGCTGTAAAGCAGCTGCGCATCCGCCTTGCCCGCGGCAAAGGCGGTGGACATCAGACCCATGAGTGCAATCGGGTTCGGGGAGATCTCCACGATCTGCGTGTGCCCAGCCGCAAACGCCGCCTCCGTCGCATCCTGCAGGTAGACGGGCTTGCGGGTCATGCGGATCCAGTAATCCTCATCGTGCAGCACCGCACCCGGGCGGTAGACCTTGCCGCGGTCGACGGAGGAGAAGAGCGTCGTGTGCAGCGGAGCGGCTTCCATGCCGGCGATTTCCGCATAGAGTTCACCCAACAGCGGGTCCACAGCGGAGGTGTGGCCCGCGCCCTTGACGTTGAGCGCGCGGGCGAACTTGCCCTCGCCGTCGAGCTTCTCCACCAGCGCGAGGACCTCCTCGCGCGGGCCGCCCACGGTGGTCATGCCGGGGCCGGTGTAGACGGCGGGCTCGATGGAGCCTGGTAGGGCGTCGATCTCCTCGGCGGAGAGCTCGACGACGGCCATGGCACCCTGTTGGTCCTCCGGCAGCGAAGCCTCGCCCTCACCCATGAGGCGCGCGCGGTGGCAGGCGATGAGCATGGCGTCGGCCGCCGTGATGCCGCCCGCGGCGTAGGCCGCGCCGATCTCACCCATGGACATGCCGATAACGCCGGTTGGGCGCACGCCGAAGGTGGCCAGCAGGTCCGTCAGCGCGATCTGGATGGCGGTGATGGCCACCTGCGCAGTTTCGGTGTTATAGGTCTGCTCGTCATCACGCACCAACTCCAGGATGGACCAGCCGGATTCGCGCTGCACGATGGCGTCGAGCTCCTCCAAGCGCGCGAGGAACTGCGGCGAAAGGGCAATCATGTCCTTGGCCATCTTGCGGTGCTGGGAGCCGAAACCGGAGTACATGAACACCGGGCCGTGCACCGTCGGGGAATCCGCCGCGGCGATGCCGACGGAGACGGTCCCCTCGGACACCTGACGCAGGCGCTTGACTGCTTCTTCGCTTGACGACGCCGTTACTACCGCACGCGAACGCCCATGGTTACGGCGCGCGAGGGTGCGGGCCAGGGAGAGCAGGTTCGGGTTCTCGGCTTCGATGTAGTCCGCCAAGTCGGCTGCAGCTGCGGCGCGGCGCGAGGGCAGCAGGCCAGAAACGGGCAGGGCCACCGGGTGGCCTTCGCCGATGGCGACCTGCGGGGCGTCCTGGCGGGTAAGCCCGCGGTAATCGGTAAGGACGACGTGGGCGTTAGTGCCGCCGAAGCCGAAGCCGGAGACGCCGGCGATCTTCTGGCCGGAGTACTCCGGCCACTCGCGCGGGTCTTCGACTACTTCGAGGTGCTCGGCGTCGAAGTCGATATAGCGGTTGGGGCCCACGTAGTTGATGTTTGGCGGGATAACGCCGTGGCGCATGCCTTCGATGACCTTGATAAGGCCCACGACGCCGGCCGCGGACTCGGAGTGGCCGATGTTGGTCTTGGCGGAGCCCAGCAGGGTCGGGTTATAAGGTTGGCGGCCCGGGCCCAGCACGCGGCCGAGCGCGGTGGCCTCGATGGGGTCACCGAGGATGGTGCCGGTGCCGTGGGCCTCGACGTAGTCGACGTCCTGCGGGCGGATGCCGGCGTCGGCGTAGGCGCGCTCGAGGACGTCAACCTGCGCGTCTGGGTTGGGGGCGGTCAGGCCGTTGGAATGGCCGTCGGAGTTGACTGCGGAGCCCTTGATGACGGCGTGGATGGTATCGCCGTCGCGCTCGGCGTCCTCGAGGCGCTTGAGCACGAGCACACCGGCGGCGTCCGCGCGGACGATGCCGTCGGCGTCGTCGGAGAAGGCGTGGATGGCGCTGGTGGGCGAGGTGACCCCCAGCTCACTAAAGCCAATGGAGGCGTGCGGCGAGGCCAGGATGTTCACGCCGCCGGCAAGAGCCGTATCAGCTGCGCCCACGCGCAGGTCCTTGACCGCCTGGTTGACCGCTACGAGGGAGGCCGAGCAGGCGGTGTCCACGTTGAGGGAAGGGCCGCGCAGGTCGAAGGCGTAGGAGAGGCGGTTAGCCACGATCGCTGAGGACGTACCCGTCATGGCATAAGGGTGCATCTCCGCCGGATCGGCGGTAATCAGCATGCCGTAGTCATTGTTGGTGGAGCCCATGTAGACACCGGTGGCGGTGCCGCGCAGCTGGTTGGCGGGCACCCCGGCATCCTCGAGAGCCTCCCACGCCACCTCTAGGAGAATGCGCTGCTGCGGGTCCATGTTGGCCGCCTCCAGCGGGGAGAGGCCGAAGAACTCGGCGTCGAAGGAGGCGATGTCCTCGATATAGCCGCCGTCAGTGTTTTGCTGCTCCATCTTCTCGCTGGTAATCGGGTCGGAGGAATACTCCGACCAGCGGCCGACGGGCAGCGGGCCGGTGCCCGCGCGGCCTTCGACGAGCATGTTCCAGAACTCGTTGACATTCTTGGCGCCTGGGAAGCGGCCGGCGTAGCCGATGACGGCGATGTCCCCGCCCGCGATGGCGGTCGAGCGTGGTGCCCCCGCTCCCGGCGCGCTGTCTACCGGGGCGCCAGCGGCGCCGTTGACGAGACGCTCGGCCAGCTGCGCGATAGTGGGGTACTCGTAGGCCACGGTGGGCTCAAGCTTTATCCCGAGAAGGTTTTCTAATTCGCCGGAGAGGACGACTGCGTCGCGCGAGGACAGCCCGAAATTCTCCAGCGGTTTGGTGTCCGTGATTTCCTCTGCCGACAGGCCGGTGGTCTGCGCAACCCAGGTGCGCAGCCAGCCACGAAGCTCTTCAACAGTCATAAATCTCTAGCTTTCTTACGCGGACTAAAACTAACTAAATGTGCGGTCGATTTTGCGCAGCACAAAAGCGCGCACATCGATGCGTCTATAGGGGTTATCGGACGATTATCTCACTTTGTTAACTTGGGTTTCATAACCGACATACCCACAGGCAGCGGCAACCCCCGCCCCCACGGCTAGCGCGGGAACGGGGGTTGGAGGGTGCAGAGCCTTTAAGAGGCGAGGTAGCTCTTCTTCGCCACGCGGCGGGCAATCTTGCCCGAGGAGGTGCGCTTAATCTCGTTAGCGTTGAACCACTGGATGACGGCCGGGGTCACCCCGTGGTGCGCGGAGACTGCGGAGCGGATGGCTTCGGAAGCGGCGGCGTCATCGGCCGGGTTGGCGTTGTCGGCGCGCTCGATGAGCAGCACGAGCTCCTCGGTGCTGCCGCCCTCCACGGAGAAGGCCGCGATGGAATCCGCACGCACGTGGTCCGAGGCCTCCTGCACGGTGCCTTCGATGTCCTGCGGGTAGTGGTTGCGGCCCGCCACCACGATGAGGTCCTTGAGGCGACCGGTGATGTAGAGCTGGTTATCCACGATTGCCGCAAGGTCACCCGTGGCCAACCAGTTGTTGTCCTCCGGCGCGTTCGGCACGCGGGAGCCCTCCGCCAGGCGCTCCCCCAGCGTGTTGTGGAAGGTCGAGGCGGTTTCCTCCGCGCGGTCCAGGTAACCGGCCGCGCGGTTTTCACCGTGGAGCCAGATTTCGCCCACGCAGCCATCCGGCAACTCGGCCTTGGTCTCCGGGTCCACGATGGTCAAATGCTGAGCCACGACGCTCTGACCACAGGAGGCGTAGGCCACGGAGTCGGCGGACTTTTCGACGATGACCGCTTCGCCCTCGGCCAGACGCTCGCGGTCGAAGTGGGAGATGATCGGGCGCTCCGGAGTCTGCGGGGTGGTCACAATCAGCGAGGCCTCCGCCATGCCATAGGACGGGCGCAGGGCATCGCGGCGCAAGCCGTACTCTTCCTTGCCGAAGACCTCCCAGAAGGAGTTCACCGCGCTCTCCGTCACCGGCTCCGAGCCAATCACGATGCCATCGACCTTGCTGAAGTCCACCTCTTCGCCTGCCGCCGGGGCGCCATAGCGCGCAGCGAGCTCGAGGGCGAAGTTAGGAACCACGGCGTAGGTTCCCTGCAGCTGCTCATCGATGGGCTGGCGCTTGAGCTGGTCAATCCACCGCTTGGGCTGCTGGACGAAGTCACGCGGCGTCATGATCTCCAAGTTGACGCCCAGGATGGTCACGAAGACCGCCAGGATGATGCCCATATCGTGGTGCATCGGCAGCCAGGACACCACGCGGGCCGGCAGCTTGATCTGCACCGCGGTGAAGATCTGCAGCACGTTGGTCATGATGTTGCGGTTAGTCAGCAACACGCCCGCCGGGGTGCGGGTGGAACCGGAGGTGTACTGCAGGAAGGCGGGCTGGTCCAGCGGCGCGGTTTGCAGCGCGGCAAGCGCGGCCTTGCCTTCCTCCGTCTCCAACGGGTTGACCCAGCTCTGCGCCAGCGAATCCGGCAGGGAGTCGATGGAAATGATGCGCGGGCGCTCGGCCGCCGGGCGGTCCGAGAAGTACGCGCGGTTGGCGGCAGCGGAAAGGTTGTTGGTCAGCACGATCGACGGGTTGGCATCCCCGAAGACCGCCCGCAGATGATCGGTGTGGCCGGGTTCATTCGGATCATAGAGCGGAATTGGGGTCATGCCAGCGTACATCGCGCCCAGGAAGCCGAAGATGTACTCAGGGGAGTTGCCCGCCAGGATGGCGACGCGGTCCCCCATTGTGCCCACCTGCTGCAGGCGTGCGGCCACCGCCTTGATTCGGGTATTGACCTGGGAGCGGGTGATATCGCGCGGCGTTCCCTCCGGGTTATCGCTAAAGACCCACTGGCGCATCACCGGGCGATCCGGGATTCCCGCCTGCTGCTCCGCGGCATAGACGTGTTCGGCGAGGCCCGCCAACGTGAGGTGAGGCGGTAGGGCGATGTTGCCCTTCTCGTCGAAGAACTGGCCGATCAAGGCTTTCAGGTCCATGTGGGAAAGCTCCTTCGTAGGGTAGAGAGGGGCGCGCACCCCTGCTTCACGTACTTTTGACATTGAAAATATCAGAAGGGATGTGCCGAACGTTACATGGCGCGCGGGCGGGACGTCGTCAAGCGCTACTGCGCGTCGATGATGTCCTTGGCCCACTGCGTCACCCACTGGTTGGCCGTGGCGCCGTCGATGACGTCCGGATTGTAGGCATACAGTGCATGAACACCGTTGGCATCGATGAGATCGCGCGCGCGTTCGAGCCCGTTGCTCACGTCCAGCGGGGCATCGCAGATGGAGTCATTCGGCGCGCAGATTTGGAAAGTACGGTCCGCCAGCGCTCCGAAGCCATTGGCGCGCTCGCCACGCATTGTGGCGCCCGGAACGATGCCCTGAATCAAGGTCGATACCGGCTGCAAGGCAATCTCCGCGCCCACACCGCCGACGTGCGCGCCCGGGTTAATGCCCACGCCGTCTTGGCGCCGGCCGTCTGCAATGAGCGCCACGCCCGCCACGTTCTCTGCGGGGATGGGCCCGTTGCCGCCACCAATCCTGTCCGCCACATCGCCCGCAATGACCGCACCCTGCGAAAAGCCACTCAGGATGAACTTCGTGTCCGGGCAGGTCTCGTGCATGTAGGTCAGCTCGCCCTCGAGGCGCGAGGTGCCCTCATTGCGGGAATCGTCATAACTCATCTCGTGCTGCGCGTTGATGTTCTTAAACTGCGCGGTATAAGGCAGTGTCCACACCTTGACGTCCTCGGGGACGTAGGCCTCCTTCAGGGGATTCGTGATCGACAGCATGAAGGAATTCGGGTTCGCCCCCGGGTTGATCGGATCATCGTCCGCAGCGGATTCCCACGTTCCCGGCGCGGAGATAAATTCCACGCGCGGGCACCAGTCCGGCTGCTCGGGGGCCGTGTTGTCCTCCTCCTGGGAAGGGGCA
The DNA here is from genome assembly GCF_001808895.1 of Corynebacterium sp. HMSC070E08. Classification (NCBI taxonomy): domain Bacteria; kingdom Bacillati; phylum Actinomycetota; class Actinomycetes; order Mycobacteriales; family Corynebacteriaceae; genus Corynebacterium; species Corynebacterium sp. HMSC070E08. The sequence goes on along the minus strand of NZ_KV794723.1, from coordinate 55,197 downwards.
GGCTCCGCAAGGTTTCCTTGTTCCCCTTCCCCGCGGGTATTGAGGAAGTGAACCGCTCCCCCGCCGATCAGGGCGAGGAGGACGACCACGGCAAGGACGGTCAGAGTGTTACGCATGGTTTTACGCATGAAGAAGTTTCTACCTTGGGAAGGTGCGGGATTGACTGGAAAATCCCTGCCACATTACTGAGCGCAGAGCGCGCGGCCCTGCTCGGTGATGAGCTGGACGAGTTCTTCGTGGCCGAGTTCGCTGCGACCCTGCTCGATGAGCTGCCCAGCCACCGCGGGCACGGTGACGGTATCGCCCTGGCAGGAGGCTTGTGCTGCGCCCACCAGCTGGTCTTCTACGCCGTCGACGTTCACGCCCTTCTCAGCCACTGCGGCCAGGAAGTCCTGGTCCGGGCCTTGTTCAGGCGCGGGCGCGGGAATTTCGGAGATCTCGCGCGCGCCGCGGTCCTCCGGCTCGTCTTCCTGCGCTCGCTCACTCTGCTCGGAGGGGGACTCCGACGCTGAGCTGGCCGACGCCTTGCTTGCCGACGATTCACCGCTCGCCCCCGAGGAGCGCTCCAGCGGCGCCACCGACGTTGCGGTGGCCTCACCTTCCTCGACGGTGGCGGAACCGCAGCCGGTCAGCAGCGCGCCGGCGGCCAACAACACGGCCGCGCCAGCTGCCACAACGGGACGGGCGGAGAAAAATCGCATGGCCGTCCCTACTTCTTATCCGCCTGAACCTGACCCATGACCTTGCGGATAACACCGTGCTGGAAGGTCTGGGTCAGCCCGCCGGCCGGGATCGTCGCATAATCCTCGGTGGGCCAGCCGAACTCGCCCTGTTCGTAGCCGTGCTTGCCCCACTCATCAAAGATCTCGCCCTTGAGGATGTAGTGCGCGCCGGAGTCCATGGACCAGTAGATGTTGCCGTGCTCGAACTCCTGGAAGAAGCCGCCGTTGACGGCCTTCTCCTCCCCCACTGGGAAGCCCAGCTCGGAGTCAGCAGCCTTCAGCTCCTTGTACTTCGCGCCGATAGCACCGTGCACGATGTGGAAGGAACCGTCTGGATTGCGGGTCAGTACGCCGTCCTCGAACTCCTGGACCTCGCCGTCGCCGACCTTGTTCGGCTCGGCTACCGGGTACTTGAGGTCGCCGCCCTCGAAGCCGTTCTTGCCCCAGGCGTCGAAGAAGTCCTTCGAGATAGGCCAGGCGCCGGTCTCCGGGGTCCAGTAGATGGAGCCATGCTCGAAGTGGACGTAGCGTCCGCGACCGTCGGGGGTCTTCTCCTCACCGGTCTTCGGGAAGCCCAACCAGGAGGTCGGGCCACCGAGCTCGGAGTAGCGTGCGCCGATGCGGCCGATAACGGCGTGCGCACCGGTCTCCGGGGACCAGTAGGCGGTACCGGCCTGGAAGTCCTGGGCCTTGCCGCGCTCGGCGACGTCATACTCGTTGTTCACGCAGGAGCCGATGATGCCGGACTTGGTGGCCTCAGCGATGGCCCCAACCGGGGTGCAGTCCGCACCACGGTCGCTCTTGTCCAAGCCGAGAGAATCGGCGATGTAGGGCCATGCCTCGGTCATCTCGAACTGCCAGTATTCCCAGCTGTGGACGCCGGTCGGGCGGAACTTGACGACCGGCTCGACGCCGGCGCGCTTGGCGTAGTCAACGAAGGTCTGGGTGGACATGCGCGAGATTGCTTCCAGGCCCACGCCGGCCATGTTGGCCTGGCCCTTCGCCACGGAGCCTAGTTGGCCGTAGTCGTCCTTACCGTTGCCGGCGGAGACATAGACTTTCATGTCCTTGAGGTTTTCAATACCCAGCTTCGGATCGTGGTCGATCCAGTCCTGGGAGTAGAGATCGCCCCACATGTTGGTGGAGGTGAATCCGCCGGCATCGGCCTGCGCGGCGGTAATGGCCTCCGGCATACCGGTGGTGGTGGTGTCGAGGTAACCCGAGAAAGAGCCAACATACTTGAAGGCCCAGGGGTTGCGCTCGGCCAGGTTCATGGCGGCGGTACCACCCATGGAGATACCGGTCACGGCGCGCTTGCCGTTGGAGCGGTAGCCCTTCTCCAGGATCGGGATGAGCTCCTTCATCAGGAAGGTCTCCCACATGTAGTGGGTGCCGTTGTCTTCCTTCTGCCAGTCGGAGTAGAAAGAGGACTCGCCGCCCACCGGCATGATGAGGTTGACGTTGCGGTCAGCGTACTGGGACAGGATGTTGGTCTCGATGGTCCAGCCGGACTCATCATCACGGGCGCGCAGGCCGTCGAGTGCCCAGACCTCCGGGAAGGTCTTGTCCGGGCTGGAGTACCAATCGCGCGCAAGCTGAATCTGCACGACCTGCTCCTTGTCCGGCATGGCGGCGGACTTGATGTAGACCTTGAGGTGGCGGTTGGTCAGATATTCCACGCGAGAGACGGACACGCCCTCCGGCAGGCCCTCGATCTTCGGGTATTCCGTCTCCACCGGAGTACGCTGCGGCGGGTTGGACGGCGCGAAGGAATCGGAGAAGTTAGAGCTTCCCAGCAGGTCGGTAATGCCCTCGCTCGAGGAGCTTGAGGACTGCGCGTTTGCGATAGGCAGCAACGCAAAGCCCACTGCCACGGCGGTGGGCAGCGCAGCGATGGTCAGGCCCTTGCGGGCTGCGGACGGGGAACGCAGGCCGGAATCCTTAGCGGACCGGCGAGGCTGAGATGACGCAGTGTTCGGCATTGAAGAGTCCTTTTAAGGGGTATATCGAGATAAGGGCACGCGGTACCGCGAGCGAGCTCCGCAGGTTCCCCTCCTGCGGAACTCGCCGCCGCACGCGTGGTGAGCGGTCTAGTGTGTTCTCAAGTTTAAGTTTAACTTGAGACTTTCGGTAGGGGGACACGCCCAGCGGTGGGATGAAAAAGCCGCCACACCCAAGGGCACGGCGGCTAGCTAGTTACCAGGCGTTCATAACGTTGAGCACCTGCGGCTTGGAGCGTTCCAGCTGGTAACCGAACTGCTCCCAGTTGTGCAGGCCCTGGGCCGGGTAATCCGTCTGCAGGCGAACACCCATCGCCCGAGCCTTGAGCTCCCACAGGCGGGTGGTGCCGTTGGCGAAAGCTTCCAACGCCATGCCGGACGCGATGTGCTGCGGCAAGTAGCGTTGTTGATCCAGCGGCCCCGGAACACCGGAAGCGGCGGACACGTAAACATCCGTTCCGTTTGCAGCCAGATCCGGGATCAGGTTGAAGGGGTCATTGCTGAAGCGCTTCGGGTTGATGATGGAACCGTACATGGCGTTGATGTTGAAGCCGCCGGCGTCGAGAAGCGCTAGGCGCATAAAGGTCTGGGCTCCCGGCAACGTCGTGGTGAGGTAGCCGGAGTAGGACAGCGCCTGGCGGAACTGCTCCGGGTGCTTGCCGGCGAGGGTGATCGCCGCGGTAGCGCCCATGGACAGGCCAGCAATGGAGTTATTGTTGCGGGCCACGCCGAAGTTGCCCTCAAGGTAAGCCGGCAACTCCTGCGTCAGGAAGGTCTCCCACTGGTAGTTGACCGGCTTGACCAGGTCATAGGTAGCCGGACCATTCCAGTCCGCATAGAAGGAGCCAGCGCCGCCCACCGGCATCACCAGGGTGATGTTGTGGTCCACGTAGGTGCGCGCGGCGTTGACGTCATGGATCCACGCGTTGGTGGAATCGGTCGCGCGCAGACCATCGAGCAGGTAGAGGCCCGCGTTGCCGCCGTTCTTGGCAGGCTGGATCTGCACCGGGATGTTTCGGCCCATCGCCTGGGACCACACATCGCAGCGCTGCACCCAGAAGCCAACGCGATCCCACTCGCAGGTGCCGGTGGCGTCCGCGCGCAGCCAGTCACGGTGAGCTGCGGATGCTTCTTGGGTGCCGGCGGTCACGACCAGGCCCAAGGCCACGGCGATAGCGGCCACCACTGAGAGGACCCGAGTCCGCAGGCCAGAGCTTAGTGAACTCATGTTTCTCCTTAACATTTTTACTGCCATTACTACATCGCCAACACGCCAGCGATAGTTACGGATCAATAACGAGAATCTTTTGTAGCGTAACGCACCCTGGCAACTTTTGCCTCCCCGTGGGGGTATTTGCCAGCCCGCCCCAAGCTAGTGGGCAGGGTAATCGGCCGGATCGGCAGAAAACATGAGGGTGCGCCCCGTGGTCAAAGAGAAGGCCAAATTCGCGCGGAAGCGCTCCCACGTCAGGGGCTCGCTGTAGGAGGCAACAAGCTCTTGCACCTCTGGCGTCGCCAGCGCCGCCCGCGCCTGCCGAGTCTTCTCCTTGTCATACCACGGCGGGAGGTACTCGATGTCCGCGCCGGTCAGCGCCGCCTGCCACTCCAGTTCGAGGTGCTTGTCGTGGCCCACGCGCCCGCCTTCCTCACGAGGCATGCGCGCGGCCAGCGGGGTGGCCAGGCCGATGGTGTCGAGCACCCGCACGTTGAGCGGCGCGTTCATTGAGGTCATGCCCAAGTTCACCAGGTAGACCGTCGGTGGCTCCTCCGCGCCCGGCTCGCGCGGGACGGTGAGCCAATTGAGCTGGTCCTTCTCCTTGTCCTCTACATAGATAACACCCAGCGCATCGCCGTCCGCCAACTTTTCGGTGGCTTCCCCGTATCCGCGCATGAACTTCATCGTCATGTAGTCCCGTGCCGAACGCGGCGGGTAACCCGCCTCGCGGTTCGTGGCGTAGGTCCAGAAGTCGCGCTCATCCACGATGGACAGCGGCTGCTCGTAGGCCTCCCAGTCCGTGGGGTGCCCGCGCAGCACAACCACCACGGCCCACACCGCGCAGAAGGCCGCCGCGAGCACAGACACCAGGCCTCTCAGCGGCAGCACGAAGACCGGCAGGAGGGCGGCAAACAGCGGCAGTAGCAGCATGCGGCCGTGCATGAAGTCACCGCCGACGCGCAGCACGTACACCACATGCACCACCGCCGCACCGACCAGCAGGTAAGTGACGGTCGTGGAGCTTCGCAGGGCCGCCGGGCGCAGGTGGGCACGGAAGGTCCACAGCGCAGCACCCGCCAGCACGAGAACGGGCAGGTACAGGGCATACGGCCCAACGAAGTCACCGACATAGTCCAGGCCGCTGCCCCACGCGCTTGACGACGCCGACTTGGCCACCGCCGTGTGCGGCGTCAACAGGCCGTAATAGCCCATGCGGAAGAATTGGTAACCCGCCGGGATGGGCAGAGCCGCGCCAAGAATGCCGAGCCAGGCTTTCCAATTGCGATGTGCGGCCAAGAGGAGCAGGCCGGCCAGTCCGCCGTAGAGCGCGAATTCCGGGCGCACGAGCCAGGACAATCCCGCCCACAGCGCCAGCCAGTAGGCGCTGGCGTTATCGTGAGACTGCGCCCAGTGCTGGAGCAACGCCCACAGGGCGGCGAGGTAGAAGATGGACAGGCCCCACTCCAAACCGGAGGTGAAGAAATCACGGGCCGGGGGCAGCGCGAGGTAGACCAGCGCGCCCGCGGGCGCCAGTAGCGGTGTGGCGAGTTGGCCCGAGCGGAAGAAGGCCCGGGCTGTGGCCCACGCCCCCAGCGCCATGGCCGCGACCGCCAGAAGCAATCCCAGGTTGACGGCGATGGACTCCAGCGGGGCGTTGGTGACCCAGCGGGCAAGCAGGATGAGGTACTGCCACAGCGTCGAGGTATTGGCCTCCACGCGCTCGCCCGCGTTGAAAACGGGGCCGTTGCCCTCCTCCAGGTTGCGCACGGTGCGCAGGACGATGAGGCCGTCATCGGAAATCCAGCGGCGCGCGAAGCCGCCCCAAAACGAGAAAACTCCGATCACGATGACCGAGGCCAGCGCGCTGAGCGCCGCCGCGGTACGTGATTCGGATTTTCGCATGAGGAGAGAGTCTAGCCCATCATGACCGGCATGATGTACACCGCCATGGCAATGCAGGCCAGCCACAGCAGAGCCAGAATCTGGAGGACGCGGTCCTCCAGGGCAATCTCATCCGGGGCACCACCGTTGCCGCGGTCCACGTCGGCGGCATAGCGCAGAATCGCGATGGTAAACGGCACCATGGACACCTGGTACCACACGCTGGCCGGGCCATCAGACTCGTTGGAAAGCTGGAAACCCCACAGCGAGTAGGACATGACCACGGCGGTGGCGGCCAAAGTCCACACGAAGCGCAGGTAGGTAGGCGTATAGCCCTCCAGGGATTTACGGATTTTGGCGCCCGTACGCTCCGCCAAAAGGATCTCCGAGTAGCGCTTGCCCGAGGCCATGAACAGGGAGCCAAACGCGGCCACCAGCAGGAACCACTGGGAGAGCACGATGCCCGCGGCCACACCGCCAGCCATGGTGCGCAGCATGAATCCGGAGGACACCAGGGCAATATCGATCACCGGCATGTGCTTCCACCCGAAGCAATAGCCCAGCTGCAGGCCGATGTAGATGGCCATGACGATGGCGAGCTGCAGGCCCGCGGTGGCCAAGAAGGACAGTCCAATCGAACCGATGATGAGCACCGCGGCCATGGCATAAGCCAAGCTCACCGGAAGCACACCCGCCGCGATGGGACGGAAGCGCTTCGTCGGGTGCGCGCGGTCAGCCTCCACGTCGCGGGCATCGTTGATGAGATAGATGGAGGATGCACCCATGCAGAAGACGATGAAGGCGAGGAGGACGTCGAGAAGCACGCGCGTGTGGAACAGCGAATCCGCGCCCGCGGCCGCAGGGGCGGCGAGAACGAGGACGTTCTTGACCCACTGCTTGGGGCGCAACGCCTTCACCATGCCGTCGGCGAGGTTCTTCGGCGGCTTGCGCTTGCGGCCGGTATCGATGCCGGAGGTGTGCGGCTCAGAGTGGAAGACTCTCTGCTCACCGTCGTCGACGCGGTTAGGACGTTCGCTCATGCGGTCTTCCTTTCATAGCGATGGCATGCTTCCGCGGTGGCGGCTCCCAGCAGGGCGCCGATCGCCGTATCGGATGGGTAATGTACCCCGAGCACCATACGCGAGGCCATCATGACCGGCACACCGACGAGCGGTGCCGGGGTTCCCAGAACGTGCGCGGCGCCCACGAGGAACGCGCTTGTCGACGTCGCGTGCGAAGAAGGAAAGGACAGCTTAGAAGGGGTTTTCACGCCGACTTTGACGTAGTCATAGTCCGGGCGCTTGCGCCGCACAATGCGCTTGATCACAACGCTGGCCGCGTGCGCCGTGAAAGCACCCGCACCGACAGCTACCCATTGGCGGCGGCGCGCCGGATTCTGGTAATTCACGGCGGCACCTAAGCCGGAGAGCGCCAGCCAGCCCAGGGCGTGCTCGCCGAAGTGGCTTAAACCCCGCGCGGTGGGCAGAACGCCGGGCGCATCGAAGGCCGCATCCTGGATCTTCTCGAGGACACGGGATTCGGCGACAGAAAGCTTATTGGGCATCGAAGACCTTTCGCCAGGACTCGCGGGAGGTCAGCTCCGGCAGAGCCGCGCGGTACTCGGCGCGCAGGTCATCGAAGTTATCCTCAATTTCCTTGAGCAGCTCGCGGGTGGACTTCACCAGCTCGAGGGCCAGCTCGCGGTCGCGCTTGCGGAAGGCCACGCCGGTGCCACCCGCGGTAGAGACGGTGGCGGAATCGACGCGGGAGAGCGTGAACCAGCGGGCCTCCTCCGGGGTGAGGTTGAGCTGCGGCGCTTCATGGTGCGCTGGATCTTCCTTGGTGACCAAGTGCTTGGCGGACTTGATGAGCCACGGGATCTTCTTGATCTTGCCCAGGCGGCCACCGACATTGCGGGTCGGCACGCCCGGCGCGCCGGTGGGCGCGGGTAGTTGGTCCGCCGAATCGATAATGACAGCATCCGGGAATTCCTTACGGATTGCGGCGATGCGCGGCAACGAGGACTCCAAGATGTCGAAGAGCTGATCCGGGCCGGCCAGGAAGTCCTTCATAGCCTCCAACTGGATGGCCATGGTGGAGTACTCCATGCACATGGTGTGCTTGAGGGTGGACTTAAAGATCGACTTGGTAATCCCGCGCGCATCACCCTCGTGGTAGAGGGCCGCCACGATGAGGCGGTTGCGCAGGTGGAAGTAGGCCTGCCAGTCGATGGCATCGTCCTTATCCGCCCACGCCATGTGCCAGATGGCCGCGCCCGGCCAGGTCACCGTGGGGAAGCCGTGGGCGGCGGCGCGCAGGGAGTATTCGGTGTCATCCCACTTGATAAACAGCGGCAGCGGCTGCCCAATGCTTTCCGCCACGACGCGCGGGAAGAGGCACATCCACCAGCCGTTGTATTCCACGTCGACGCGGCGGTGCAGCGCGCGGGAGTCATACTTCTTCGGGTCGAGGCGGGACTGCGTATCACCGATGGCGCGCAGCGGGTACTTGGCAAAGTCGTGGTCGTAGACGGCGTGCTCGGCCGCGCCCCACATGAAGTCAGCGCGGTTCACGCGCTCGCCGGTGGTGCGCAGCTGGGAGCGCTCCTGCAGGTTGAGCATCTGCCCGCCCACGATGAAGGGCTTGGCGGCGTAGCGCGCTGCTTGGACCGCACGAAGAATGGAATCCGGCTCGATGGCAATGTCATCATCCATGTAGAGGATGTAGGGCGAGTCTGTATTCTCCAGCGCCTCGAACATGATGCGGGAATACCCACCCGAGCCGCCCAGGTTGCCCTGGCGGAACTCGCGGAAGCGCTCACCAAAGTGCGCCACGGCCTCGTCATAGCCCGGCTCGTCCGCCGGGTGCTGGTTGCCCTGGTCCGGCATGAGAACGTAGTCGATGATGCCGTCCACCACCGGGTCCTCCGCCAGTGCCTGCAGCGCCGCGACGGCGTCGGTGGGGCGGTTGAAGGTCGGAATACCCACGGCCACGCGCTTCTCCTGCGCCGGGTACTCGCTGCCGTCCGGCAGGAGCTGCGGGTTCGGGGCGTGCGGGGCGCACCAGGCGGCGTCGCTAAGCACGGTGTCTTCAACAGCAGAGGCATCGAACCACAGCAGGCCGCCGTCCTCGAAGTTCTTCAGGGGCAGCTCAAACTCGTGGTGGCCGGTGGTTACCACGTGGTTGGCCACGGCGATGCGCTGGCCGTCCTGCTTGGAACGGTAGAGGGAAATGTTGGCCTCGCCCTCGACGTCCATCGCCAGCACGATGGACTTCAGCTGGGACCAACGGCGCCAGTAGGCGGCCGGGAAGGCGTTGAAGTAGGTCTCGAAGGAGGCCTCCTCGCCGGCCGGGATGGTCACGGAGGTGCGGCCGCTCCAGCTGAGTCGCTCGCGGTTCTGCTCGGACTCGATGAGGTAGAGCATGCGGACGTCGACCGGCTCGCCACGCTTGGGCAGCAGGATGCGCTGTACGGGTTCGTACGCAGCAGAATTGTTGGCAGTCACGATATCTTCGGTTCTCCACACAGATTTCGACAGTATTCAGGAACCAAGATTAGTGGTTTCGCACTCTTCAGCTGAGTTCCCACGCGGCTGAAAGCTAAGCCGAGAGGGGTGCATCCTCCGAGATGGGTTCGATGCCCAGGCGGTTGAGCATGTAGAGCACGCGGGCGCCGAGGTCATCGGCCAGCTCGCGGGTCTCCTCTACGGTTTCTGCCGTGGCAATGTCCCAAATCTTGACGTCCTTGCCGGCCTCATCGCGCGGGACCTCGCGGCCCAGATACACGATGTAATCCGGGATCGTCACCAAGCGCAGGTCCTCGACGTAGCGGTCCGGGTGTTCCGCCATGCCGCGCTCCTGCAGCACGTGGGCCATGTGAGAGTCCGGGTCGTTTTCGGGGTGGGCCACGGCGGCGTCGACAAGTAGGGCATCGCCGGCGTACTTCTTCGTCAGCGCCACGGCAGCCTGCGCCAGGGCGTGGTCGGTGCCCGCGGAGAAACGCACGTGGATGCGGTGGGTGCCGAAGTGCTCGCGCACCTCACGCTCCACCATCACGGGAACGAATTCATCTAAGGTCGCACCAGCTTCGTGACGCTCAATGGTGGCATCGAGGAAGGAGTCAATCTCCTGCGCGGTGTACTCGTGGCCGTAATCTGCGTGTAAATCCTGGCGCAACGTATCGAAACGGCGGGCGTTCGGGGAAGTCATCTCTAAACTCACTTTCTGTTCGCCTATTGTTAACCTACTGTTAACCTTAAGTGATTGTTGGCCAGACCACAAGTTTTATTTTCTTTGGTCTAGTTCCGTACGCTGGCACAACCTCCCCATAAACGGCCAAAGGCCCGCCGGGTGTTCCGGCAGGCCTTCCTGGATTGTTCCTTCTTCTTATCGGGAATGCGCGTTGCGCGACTGCGCAGCTTGAGGTGTTCCTCGAGCCGCTCCGGGGACATCTTCCACATACTGCGGTCTGCGCGCTTCTTTTTGCGCTGGGCCATGCCGTCACCTCCTTTCATCGAGGTGTCTCAGCATAGCGCGCCACGCTGCGCTACCGGGAGCGGCCGGGCCAGCGCCGTGGCCTAGTGACCGCGCTCCTGCGTGATGGCTTGGCCATCACGGAAATAGGGAGCCAGCTTGTTATCGAACATGCTCAGCGCGGAGGCGATGGCCATGTGCATGTCCAGGTACTGGTAAGTGCCCAGGCGGCCGCCAAAGAGGACCTGGTTCTCGCGGGCCTCAGCGGCGGCGAGCTTGCGGTAGGCCTCCAGCTTGGAGCGGTCCTCCGGGGTGTTGATCGGGTAGTACGGCTCATCACCCTTCTCCGCGAAGCGCGAGTACTCCTTCATGATCACCGTCTTATCCTTGGGGTACTTATCGGCGCGCTCCGGGTGGAAGTGGCGGAACTCGTGGATGCGGGTGTAGTCCACGTCCGCATCGTTGTAGTTCATTACCGGGGTGCCCTGGAAGTCGCCGGTCTCCAGCACCTCCATATCGAAATCGAGCGTGCGCCAGCCCAACTCACCCTCAGCGAAGTCGAAGTAGCGGTCCAGCGGGCCCGTGTAGACCACCGGCGCGCTTGGCGACGCCCCCCGCACCTCCTCGCGCACGTCGAACCAGTCGGTGTTGAGGCGGACGTCGATAAGCTCGTGCTCCGCCATCTTCTCCAGCCAGGCCGCGTAGCCGTCGACGGGCAGCCCCTCGTAGGTGTCGTTGAAATAGCGGTTGTTGAAGGTGTAGCGCACCGGCAGGCGCGTAATGTTCCCGGCCGGCAGCTCCTTCGGGTCGGTCTGCCACTGCTTGGCGGTGTAATCGCGAATGAAGGCCTCGTAGAGCGGGCGGCCAATGAGCGCGATGGCCTTCTCCTCCAGGTTCTGTGCCTCATCCACGGCGAACTCGCCGGCCTGCTCCTTAATGAGCTCGCGTGCCTCGTCCGGCGAGTAGTAGCGGCCGAAGAACTGGTTAATCAGGCCCAGGCCCATGGGGAACTGGTAGGCCGTGCCGTCGTGCATGGCGAAGACGCGGTGCTGGTAGTCAGTGAAATCGGTGAACTGGTTGCAGTACTCCCACACGCGCTTATTCGAGGTGTGGAAGAGGTGCGCGCCGTACTTGTGAACCTCGATGCCGGTCTCCGGCTCGGCCTCCGAGTAGGCGTTACCGCCCAGGTGCTCGCGACGCTCGACGATGAGCACTTTCTTGCCCAGCTGGGAGGCTGCGCGCTCGGCCACGGTCAGGCCAAAGAATCCAGATCCAACAACGATGAGGTCATATGCAGTCATGGCCATCAGCTTAAAGCAGTAACACGCACAGAACGGCTGGTGACACCCAAGCGAGAACACTCGCGTGTCACACCTTCTTTCACTCCAACAACTGGCGTAACATCTGTCCCGTTAGTTAACTTTTTGCGCTCCTCTTAATCTCGTGGCGCACACCATCCTAGGGAGTAACAGTGCACCTCAAACGTCGTCTTGTTCCCGCGAAATCGACGTGGTCGACGCCGGTTATCGCTACGGTCACCTCGATCGCTGTGGTCGCTGCCGCAGCCGTGGGCGGCCAAACCCTTATCCAAACGCAGGAAGCGGGCAGCGGCCCCATCGAAGTGAGCTCGGCCTCCGAATCCTTCGGGTCCGGCGAAACGGTCGTGGTGGATGACCCGGCCATCGCCGCCCAGGGCGAGGGCGAAGGCCCACGCGCCGTCAAGCAATTCCACCGCGATGAGACTTTCTCCTCCTTCGCCGTCACGTGGAAGGGTTCGCGCGACGTCGCGGCCTTCGTCCGCGCTAAGCAGCCAGACGGGTCCTGGTCCGAGTGGTACGACATGGACGCGATGTCCTACAACAACGATGACCCCTCCGCCACGAACGGCACCGAGCTCATCTTCGTGGGCGATACCAACGACGTGCAGGTCTCCATCAACAATGTGGATCTGGTGACCGGGTCGAACCTGGACGAAGAGTTCACCGAAACCCCCGTTGAGGACGCCGCGCTTGACGACGCCCCCTTCAACGTCGGCGACATCGCCCCCGTCGCTGAGACCGAAGAGCTTCCGGCCAATAGCGACGTGGAAGGCCTCGAGGCTGTCTTCATGGACGGCAACGCCCAGGAGGGCGAGGTCATTGAGCCGACCGCTGAGACCGACGGCATGCCGCGCGTGGTCTCGCGCGCAGGTTGGGGCGCGGATGAGAGCATCCGTTGCAAGGGTGCTGACTATGATGACGGCGTCAAGGCCATTGCGCTGCACCACACCGCGGGCTCCAATAACTACACCCGCGCGCAGGCGGCCGCACAGGTGCGCGCCGCGTACAAGTACCACGCCCAGAACCTGGGCTGGTGCGATATCGGATACAACGCGCTGGTGGATAAGTACGGCACCATCTACGAGGGCCGCTACGGCGGGCTCGACGAAGCCGTGCAGGGCGCCCACATCGGTGGCTTCAACCGGAATACGTGGGGTATTTCCATGATTGGTAACTACGAGACGGCTCAGCCAACGGAAGCCTTGCTGGAGTCCGTCACTGACCTGGCTGGCTGGAAGGGCGCGATTTCCGGTGTTGATCCGACCTCCCGCGTTTCCCTGCGCTCGGCGGAGAACTTCCGCGGCTCGCGCTACCCGGCTGGTGCCTCTGCCTCGGTCTATGGCCTCTTCGGGCACAGCGACGTTCACTTCACTGCTTGCCCGGGTCAATACACCATTGCCCAGTGGCCGAAGATCCGCGAGGCGGCCCATAAGAAGTACGTGGCCATCAAGTCGGGCGCGTCTGGTTCGACGTCCACGGACTGGGGCAGCGTGGATACACCTACGCCGGATACCTCCGACTCCACGCCGAACGACAACCACGCGCCTTCCGCTCCTGCACCGGCAGCTCCCGCACAGGAGGCAACGTCCTCGCTGAGCGATACTGAAATCCCGATGAGCACCATCACCGCACTAGTCGGCCTGGCTGGCACCCTCTTCGCCATCATGTATGCCCGCTCCGAGCACCAGGTTGACATGAACCAGACGGTCAATGGCCTGCCGGTGGAGCAGATCCCGGGCATCGTGACCAAGGTGCTTTCCCTGAGCAAGAACGAGGGATTGAAGGAAACGTGGACGGCGGTCCTCAATGCCTTTGGCCCAGCGCTGGGTCTGGCCGTCGGTGGCCCGGATGAGTCGGCCGGCATCATCTACCAGCTCTTCCAGAACGGCGTCGTGCTGAGCTCCGAGGACACTGGTACGCACGCGCTGGTGGGACGCATCGCCAAGGAATGGGCGTCGGGCAATAACTCGGCGACGCTCGGCCTACCGACGTCCGACGAGCTCCCCACCGGCTTCGGCAAGGAAGTCCGCGTGCAGTTCCAGGGCGGTTCCATTGTCTACAACCCGGAGACTGAGCAGATTCAGGTCTTCACGAACTAATCCCAGCCGCACCGCGTGTGCGCAAAACTCACGCGCACAGCCCTGTGGGATCGCCGATATTGCGGGAGCCACCTCGGTGGCTTCCGCTTCGGCATGTTATCTATTGGATTTAGGTATCCGGCGGGGATCCGCCCACTAAGCCCCCGTTGGCCTGCTGCTTCAACGCTGCTTGTGCTGCCTGGTACGCCGCCTGGGAAGTAATCGGCTCCGCCCAGGGTGGCACATAATCCACCCCGCCCCGCAACCGGAAGACATAGCCAGCACCAGTCGGCTTATCCGGGTCATCATCATTAATGCCATTGTGATAAGCACACAACATCGTCAAATTCGGCGGATCCGTCGCCCCACCAGCTTTCCACGGCACCAAATGATGCACCTGACAATAATCAGCCGGCTTATTACACCCTTCACGCGCACACGTCGGATGCTCCGCACTGGCCATTAACCGCTGCTCAAACCCAGCTAAACGCCGCACCCGATGCAACCACACCGGCCCAATCGTTGGATGCACCAACGTCACATACCCAACCTCGGCAAACTTATAGGTTACAAACTCCCGACCCGTCATCCGCCCACCGTTGGTAAGCACAAGCTCAATATCATCGCCCTCACCGCGCACGATCTGATCCAACTCATCCAAGGTGACCACCACATTGGTCGCTACCGCAGGCTTGCTTCCCCCATGAGCCTTAGCAAAGAACACCTGGCCTGCCGCATCCAACAAATCAGCCGAATTAATCGACTCCAAGGTTCCGCGCATCTCACTAATGCGCAAGGCTGAATCAGTAATCGTCAACGAATGCGGACCCGACTTTCGATACGTCAACCGCACCCCAGGTTCAGGCACCCGCCGCGGCCGCAACTGCTTCAACCGTTCCTTCGCCACTTTCGGGATACGGTGTGCCGGAGTCGCCGCAAGCCGAACGCGCAGATTCCACGCATCCAACTCCTTTTTCACCCTGCCGGTATACGACTCAATCAAGCTCAACGTCGCCAGATCATGCCTTTGAGAAACCGCGGCCGCACGCGCCTGGCGCTGCTTGCCGCTAAAACGCGTCGGCCCGAAATACACCGCATGCAGCCCAGTCAACTCCGCAGCATCAGCCACAGAAGCACCACGCGCGCGTAAATCATCCACACTGCCTACCGCAAGCCCCACAAGATCCAACCCCGAACTGCGATAGGAGAAATAAGTCTCCAAATCCCCCATGCCCACGAGACTAAAACACCACCACACACCCCGCAACCGGAGGCAGAAAACTCTCAGAATCTGCTAGAAAAAGGGCAGGTAGCGCTGGGCTTCACGGCTACAGCGCGGCGGGGTACAGCAGCACTAGAACCATCGCTCAAGCACCTTTGCCACACCTGCCTGGTGATGCGCTACCGTCACCGCATCTGCCGCCTCCATGACCTCTGGGTGAGCGTTCTCCATGGCAACCCCGCAACCTGCCCACTCGAGCATCTCGATATCGTTGGGCATATCGCCAAAGGCGATGATGTCTTCGCGGGCGATACCGTGATGCTCGGCCAGCCACTTAATTCCGCGCCGCTTCGTCACGTTGGGGGCCGCCACCTCGAGGATCCCCTCGGACATTGAGTAGGTCACGTGGGCCAGCTCGGAATCGATGTGCGGAGCAATAAGCTCGTAGAGTTCCGGTGCGGAGAACGCGGTGTTGCGGATCAGCAGCTTCACCGCCGGTCGGGACACCAATTCGCCGACGCTCACGAGGCCGAAGCCTTCAAAAAGCGCGTTCTCCGAATAGTGCGATTCCACCACGAAGAGTTCCTCCACCGGATCCAAGACCGAGCCTCCCGTGCGCTCCGCGCCGAAGCCAACACCGCCATGGGGCTCGAGTACCTTCGTGGCCACCTCCACGATTTCCGCGAGGGCTTCAGGCGAGAGCTCGTGGGCGGAGAGCACGCGGTCTTCTGCCGAGTCATAAATCACCGCGCCATTTGATGTCACGCACACCGGGCGCACGGTCAGCTGCTCCAGTACGGGCATGATCCAGCGGAAGGGCCGGCCGGTCGCCAGCGCAAACTCGCTGCCCGCGGCAACTGCTCGGGCCACTGCCTCGCGGTTTCGCCTGGGAACTCGGTGGTTCCGGTCCAACAAGGTACCATCGATGTCACTGATGATGAGGCGCGGAGCGCGGTCCGAAAATACGTCACTGGCCATAGCCCTGAGTCTACGTCAGAGCGATGCACACAAGAGCGCACCCGCAACGCTGGTGGCCACAACAACGTCCACTGCAGCGTTGGCTCCCCACCACCGTGCCGCAGCCCGCCACTCGCACAACGACGAAGGCGGCCGCCACGAGAATGCTCGTGACAGCCGCGCTTGCCTGCAAAGACTGCTACTTAGCCCTTAAGCGATAACGTCGTCATCGTCCACGTCTTCCCAGTTCAGGGAACGCTTGATGGCGCGCTTCCAGTCGCGGTAGAGAGCCTCGACTTCGTCCTTCTCGCGCTGCGGCTTCCAGACCTTGAAGTCGCCCTGCTGGGAGCCCAGTACGCTGAGGTCATCCCAGAAACCGGAATCGAGACCCGCAGCGAAGGCCGCACCGGTAGCGGTGGTCTCCACGTTCTTCGGGCGGTGGACCTCCACGCCAAGCATGTCCGCCTGGAACTGCATGAGCAGCTCGTTCATGGTCATGCCGCCGTCGACGCGCAGCTCGGTGATCTCCACGCCGGAGTCCGCCACCATGGCATCGGCGACGTCGCGAGTCTGGTACGCGGTGGACTCGAGCACGGCGCGGGCCAGGTGCTTGCGGTTGGCGTAGCGGGTCAGACCAACGATGACACCGCGGGCATCCGGGCGCCAGTACGGAGCGAAAAGTCCCGAGAAAGCCGGCACGATGTAGACGCCGCCGTTGTCCTTGACCTCGCGAGCCAGGTTCTCAATGGACGCGGAGTTCGGGATGAGCTGCAGGTTATCGCGCAGCCACTGCACCAGGGAACCACCCATGGAGACGGAACCCTCGAGCGCGTACACCGGGCGCTCGCCCTCGCGCTGGAAGCACACGGTAGTCAACAGACCGTTCTCGGAGAACTTCGGGGTGGTACCGGTGTTGAGCAGGAGGAACAGACCGGTCCCGTAGGTGTTCTTAGCAGAACCCGGGCGGAAGCAGCCCTGGCCAAACATGGCGGCCTGCTGGTCGCCCAGGATGGCGCGAATCGGCACACCGGACAGCGAGCCGCGCTCGCGGACGGTGCGGAAGTCGCCCAGGGACGGGCGGATCTCCGGCAGCATGGAGGTGGGAATCCCCATCTCCTTGCACAGTTCCTCATCCCACTCGAGCTTCTCGATGTCCATGAGGAGGGTACGGGAAGCGTTGGTGACATCGGTGGCGTGCAGGGCTTCCTGGCCGTTGTCGCCGTCGGCGCCACCGGTGAGGTTCCACAGGAGCCAGGTATCGATGGTGCCGAAGAGCAGCTCGCCCTTCTCCGCGCGCTCGCGGGCGCCCTCGACGTTATCGAGGATCCACTTCACCTTCGGGCCGGCTGGGTAGGAGTTGATGATGAGGCCGGTGCGGCGACGCCACTTGTCCGCACCTTCATCACCAGCGAGTTCCTTACAAATCTCGGTGGTGCGGGTGTCCTGCCACACGATGGCGTTGTATACCGGCTTACCCGTGTTCTTGTCCCACACGACGGTGGTCTCACGCTGATTGGTAATGCCAAGTGCTGCGATATCTTCGACATTGATGTCGCCGTTGGCCAAAGCTTCACCCACAGCGCGGCGGGTGTTGCTCCAGATTTCCTCCGGGTCATGCTCGACCCAGCCCTTCTCCGGGAAAATCTGCTCGTGCTCGAGCTGGCCGACGGACACCTGCTCGCCGTCGTGGTTGAAAATGATGCAGCGGGTGGACGTAGTTCCTTGGTCAATCGCTGCAACGTAGCGCTTGGTAGACATTGTGTTCTCCGTTTCTGAGTAGTGAAGGTCTGATTTTTAGAGAGCCATGGACAGCAGGCCGACAGCGACGGCCGCCAAGGTCGGTGCAACCACCGGAACCCAGGCATAACCCCAGTTGGCGCTGCCCTTGTCCTTGATGGGGAGGACGAAGGCGTACATGATGCGGGGTCCGAGGTCACGGACCGGGTTGATCGCGTAGCCGGTAGCGGTGCCGAGGGACAGGCCCACAGACACGACGACGAAGGCAACGGCGAAGTACTTCAGCGGACCCAACTCGCCGCCGGCCGGGCCAAAGGCGATGAACATGAGCAGTACGCAGGTAGCGATGAACTCGGTGGCTGCGTTCCAGCCGTTGTTCGGGTGCGCCGGGGCGGTAAAGAAAATCCCCCCAGTGTTCTTGTTGGCGCCGGTGACGTTGCCGGCTTCATCGAGGTTGTTGGCGTCGAAAAGCTGCTTAAACGTAGCCCAGGCAAGGAATGCACCAAGCATGGCGCCGAGAATTTGCCCCAGCAGGTAGTAGGGAACGAGGCCCCATTCAAGGGAACCGTTCACCGCCAGCATGATGGTGACCGCCGGGTTGAGGTGACCGCCGGAGGGGTCGGCGACACTAGCGCCGATGAAAACCGCGAGGCCCCAGCCCATAGCGATGACGATCCAGTCCGAACCGCGCGCGCCAGAAGTTCGGAGGTTCACAACGGCGCACACGCCGTTGCCGAGCAGGAGCAGCAGTGCAGTGCCGATGAACTCCCACAGGAATGCATCCATTCCGGTCATAAGATGTCCTTTCTTATCTGCCTAGGCCAAGGGCCCAGCGAGGGATATCCACCGCTCGCTAGGCCCCGTGACTTTTAGGCTTCTTCCTTGGTGGCTCGTGCGCTTCCTGCGCGCTCGAGGATGTCGTTTGCTTCACGGTCGGTCAGCGCTGCCTCAGCGGCGAGCTCTGCCTCAGTGTGCTTGGTGAAGTGGGAGACTTCCCGCTCGATATCGGTCTGATCCCAGCCCAGCAGCGGGGCGACGAACTCAGCGATCGGCTGTGCGGCAGCGACGCCGCGGTCGGCGAACTCGATGGCCACGCGCAGGCGGCGGGAGACGATGTCGTCGATGTGCAGGGCACCCTCGTGGGTCACGGCGTAGCGCACCTCTGCCCAGATGTAGCTCTCGGCACCCAGAACCGACTCGAGCAGCGTGGCGTCGTCAGCAGCCGGGGCGAGGACCTCACCGATCAGCGAGCCGTAGCGGCCGAGCAGGTGCTCGATGCGGTCCTCGTCGAGGTTGTAGCGGCGGGCCAGTGCCGGAACCTGGTTAGCCAGTGCGTGGTAGCCGTCCGCACCCAGAATCGGGGTGCGCTCGGTCACGGACTCAGCCACCTTGGTCCCCAGCTCCTTCGCGGCCAGATCCACCGCGTCCTTGCCGATGACGCGGTAGGTCGTGTACTTACCACCGGCGACGGACACCATGCCCGGTGCGACGCGGGCAACGGCGTGGTTGCGCGACAGGTTAGTGGTGGAATCGGACTTGCCGGACAGCAACGGGCGCAGACCGGAGTACACGCCGACGATGTCATCGCGGGTGATCTTGTCGCGCACGCGCTGGTTGACCTCATCCAGGATGTAGTCGATATCCGCCTTGGTCGGCGCCGGATCCGGCAGGGACAGGCCCTTCTCCCAATCGGTGTCGGTGGTGCCGATGATCCAGTACTCACCCCACGGGATGACGAAGAGCACGGACTTTTCGGTGACGAAGCACAGCGCGGCGTCGGCGTCGAGGGCATCCTTCGGGACCACGATGTGAACGCCCTTGGAAGCGTGGACGGTGAACTTGCCTTCAGCGCCCGCCATCTCCTGAATCTTGTCGTTCCACACACCGGTCGCGTTAATGAAGGCCTTGCCCTTCACGGTGGTCTCGCGGCCTGTTTCCAGGTCCCGGACCTTCGCGGCAGTGATGCGGCCGCGGCCGTCCTTCTCAAAGCCAATCACCTCAGTGCCGGTGCGCACGCTAGCGCCATACTCGGCGGCAGTGCGCAGGACGGTCATGGTGTGGCGGGCGTCGTCGACAAGCGTGTCATAGTAGCGCACGCCACCGACGACGGCGTCCTCCTTGAGGCCCGGGGTCACCTTCAGCACGCCCTTGCGGGTGAGGTGCTTCTGCATCGGGACGCTCTTGGCTCCGCCCATCAGGTCATAGAGGGTAAAGCCACCGAACATCATGACGCGCTCCCAGCCGCGGTGGGTCAGCGGGAAGATGAACTTCAGCGGCTTGACCAGGTGCGGCGCTAGGGTCGACATGTTGAGCTCGCGCTCCTTGAGGGACTCCGCAACGAGGCGGAAGTCGAACATTGCCAGGTAGCGCAGGCCACCGTGGAACATCTTGGAGGAACGCGAAGACGTGCCCGCCGCAAAGTCTTGGGATTCCAGCACAGCCGTCTTCAGGCCACGAGTGGCCGCATCCAGTGCAGCACCGGCGCCTACGGAACCTCCGCCGATGATGACGACGTCATAGTCCTCGGTGGAGTAGTCGTTCCACGTCTTTTCAAAATACTCAGGGTTGAAGCTGTTAATACTCGTCGTGGTCATTGTTGACCGAGTCTCCTCTCTCGCTGCACGGCGTCAGAAAGTCCTGTCCAGTTGACGGTGTGCGCAGCATGTTGCACTCATCCACCACGCGCGCCCTGTGCACCGACACCTCGGCCACCTGCTCGAAAGGCGAATGAAGAAGAAGTTTTTCTCCCACAGCCAATGCTATAGGTCACGCCAAATTCTCTCTGGAGACGCTACTCACACGTAAGTTCCGCATCCGTAAGCTGGAGTTTCCAAGGCATTCCATAGGTGAACAAAATAAAATAACACCCCCTTCCAGGGGTGTTAACGGGCGTTGCGAACGCTTCTTAAGTCCAGGGTGTCAAGACTTATTTCTTCTCTTGCTGCAAGCGCGCCATGGCCTCCAGCACCTCGGCCATTCCGTAGCGCTCGGTGGAATACGTCACCGCCTGCGCAGCCTTAATCACCTCAATGGGTGCAGTCTCAAGCGCCACCATGCGCACGGCGACGCCGTCCCCGCCCTCCGCAAAGGTTTCATCCCCGGGCTCATTGGCAAAGAACAGGAGATCCTTAGGCTCGGCCCCAATCTTCTTCACCACGGCCGCCAGCCCCTCCGCGGGGGAAGAGGCCGTCGCCACCACTCCCCCGGGGACATCGTTGAACTGCACCCCTTCGGCACCGTCCGAGCAGGCGATGCGCCAACACGATTGGGGGAGGTCCCCGAAGGCGGCAGCGTCCAGTACCTCGCCCTGTGGCGAGAGCACGACGAACTCCTCAACCTGCGGGTGGAGCTGCGTTAGCGCTTCTTGGAGCCGCGTCGAGATTTCCCCGTTTTCCATGCTCAGCGCGCTCTGATCCGCCACGATCACGCGCGGCGCTTCGGAATACTGCGCCTTCACGCGGTGCGGCAGGCGCGAGACGATGAGCCGAGATTGCGTCGCCGCGGAGAGCAACCCCTGTTCCACGACGGAACCAGCGAAGATTTCCTTGCTGCTCGCAGTCATGGAAGCTTGAGCCTCCATGACATCAGACTTCAGTTGCGCCATCACCCCCGTGACCTTTTCGCGGCCCTCCTCTACGCCGCGCATAGCCTCTTCGACCACCGAGTTGAGGTTTTCCTTGATCCACTCAAGGGTTTCCGGCGCGGTACGCGGGCGGTCCTTCTCGGCGGCCTCGGCTCCGGCTTCTGCGGTACCGGTTTCCTCATTACTACCCGGCTTCATCAACGCCATCCGGTCGCGCATGAGCTCCACGGTGGCCTCGGACACGTGCTCCTTGAGATTGGTCAGATCATCGCGCAGCCGGCGCACACGGTAGCGCTCAGTCTCCACCTCGGAGTCCTGGGCCTCGGCCTCCTCCAGCGTCGGCGCGCCCCCACCCTTACGGGCCGGTACCCAGTATTCGCCAGCCGGCATCGGGCCGAATTCCTCCTCGTACTGAGCCCACAGCCCCTCCAGAGCCTCCTGCATCCGGCGGCGCACCTCCGCGATATCCGCATCGAAATCGCCCGTGGTGTAGTAGGGCTCAAGAGCCGTGATCAGCACTGGGGTCTTGGTGCGGCCTAGGTGCTTCTTCTGGCCCTTCGTCCAAATGCGCTGGGAGCCGAAGATGACCTGCGGGATGATCGGAACACCCGCGCCGTGGGCGATACGCGCCGCACCGTTGCGCATGCTGCGAATCTCGAAGCTGCGGGAAATCGTGCCCTCCGCAAACACACCCACGAGCTCGCCATTCTTGGCCAGCTCGATGCCTTTGACAATCGACGCCCCGCCATCGATGCGATCCACCGGAACATGCCCCATCACCTGAAAAAGCTGACCGGCCACCGGCGTCTGGAAGATGGAGGCTTTAGCCAAGTAGCGCACCAAACGCCGCTTGCGATAAGCCAAGAAGGCCCCGAAGAGGAAATCCATGTAGCCGGTGTGATTGCACACGATGACGGCCCCGCCCTTATCCGGGATATTCTCCTCGCCGGACAGGCGCATCTTCAGCCCCTGGGCCAAAGTCACCCCGCGGCCAATGTGCGTAATCTGCCGGTAGAGGAAATTAGTCACAACGCTCATGATGCTCCAGGGAGGATTTAGGGCCTTAAGAGGGCACAACCGGGGATCGAAGGGGGCGCCTGCGGCGCCTCCTGTCATTCTTCTAGGAGTTTACGGGGTAAAGAACGTCCTTACCCACGAATGGGCGCAATGCCTCCGGAACCACGACGGACCCATCTGCCTGCTGGTGGTTCTCCAGGATGGCCACGAGCCAGCGGGTGGTAGCCAGGGTGCCGTTGAGCGTGGCGGCGTACTGGGTCTTGCCGTTCTCGTCGCGGTAGCGCGTGGAGAGGCGGCGCGCCTGGAAGGTGGTGCAGTTCGAGGTCGAAGTGAGCTCGCGGTACGTGCCCTGGGTAGGCACCCACGCCTCGTTATCGAACTTGCGGGCTGCAGAAGAACCGAGGTCTCCGCCCGCGATGTCGATGGTGCGGTAGGGCAGCTCCATCGCCGCGAGCATGTCCTTTTCCATGTTCAGCAGCTTCTGGTGCATCTCCTCGGCGTCTTCCGGCTTGCAGTAGACAAACATCTCCAGCTTGTCGAACTGGTGCACGCGCAGAATGCCGCGGGTGTCCTTGCCGTGCGAACCCGCCTCGCGGCGGAAGCAGGAGGACCAGCCCGCATACTGCAGCGGGCCCTTGGACAGGTCGATGATCTCTTCCTTGTGGTAGCCAGCCAGAGCCACCTCCGAAGTACCGACCAGGTAGAGATCATCCGCCGGCAGGTAGTAGACCTCATCCGCATGCTGACCCAAGAAACCGGTGCCCTGCATCACGTCCGGGCGCACGAGCACCGGCGGGATCATGAGGCTAAAGCCGGCCTCACGGGCCTTCTGCGCAGCCAGCATAAGCATGCCCAGCTGCAGGAAGGCGCCGTCGCCGGTGAGGTAGTAGAAACGTGCGCCGCCGACCTTGGCGCCCCGCTTGACGTCGATAAGCCCCAGCGTCTCACCCAACTCCAGGTGATCCTTCGGCTCGAAGTCGAACTGCGGTTTCTCACCGACCTCCTCGAGCACGACGAAATCATCCTCGCCACCAGCCGGGGCACCCTCCACCACGTTGGAGAGCTGGTACTGCAGCTCCTCCACCTTGGCCTCGGCCGCGGCCGCTTCCTCGCCGGCCGCCTTGACCTTTTCCTTCAGCTCATTGGAGCCCTCCAGCAGCGCCGGGCGCTCCTCCGGGGAGGCCTGGCCAATCTTCTTGCCAAAGGCCTTCTGCTCCGAGCGCAGCTGGTCTGCCTTCACAATGGCCGCGCGACGCTGTTCATCGGCGGCGAGCAGCTGGTCCACCAAAGCGGGGTCCTCCCCACGGTTTACCTGGGAGGCGCGGACGACATCGGGATTTTCGCGAAGAAACTTGAGATCAATCACGCCGGATAGTCTAGCGCACGGCCATACCTTTGCGCTGGTCATAACCAGCGCATTATCATGAATAACATGGCACCTCACATTATTACCGACGGCCCCGTGCCCAAGCACGCTCAGCTGCGGGATATCCTCTCCGAGCTCTGCCGAACCACCCTCAAACCCGGTGACATCCTCCCCGGCGAGCGCATTCTCGAAGAAACCTACGGTGTTTCCCGCATCACCGTACGCCGCGCCATCGGTGATTTAGTGGCCGAGGGCCGCCTGCGGCGGGTGCGTGGCAAGGGCACCTTCGTGGCTCCGAACCCACTGGTCTCCCGGCTCCATTTGGCCTCCTTCTCCGATGAGATGGGCCACCAAAAGGTCCAGGCTTCCTCGAGAATCCTGCTGGGTGAGCGTAGCACCGCCCCCAGTGAGGTCTGCGAGTTTTTCGGCACGGAAACCACCGTGGCCCATACCCACCTGCGGCGCCTGCGCTTGGGCGATGGCGAGCCCTATTCCATCGACGATGGCTGGTACAACTCCACCTTTGCGCCGTCGCTGCTGGAGAATGACATCTACAATTCCGTCTACGCGATTTTGGATAGCACCTTCGAGGTCCCCATCACCGAGGCCGAGCAGACGGTCACGGCCGTCGCGGCAGACGAGGACATCGCCGAGCTTCTCGACGTCTCACCGGGCACCCCACTGCTGCACATCACCCGCCTCGCCCGCTCGGGGGACCGACCGGTTGAATGGTGCTCCTCGGTCTACCGCACAGACCGCTACCGGCTCACAACGCACGTCTCCCGCGCACGTATCTAGCGGCGCCGTGCTCCCGCACGGTGCCGGGCGGGCTAGAAGCCAGGGACGCTAAGGGAGTAGTATGAAGAGTTCTATGAGCACTTCATCTGCGTGGCGCTCCGCCTCCGCCATCCGCGTCGTCCTCGTTGCAGCCGTGGCCGCGGCCGCCTTCATGGCGTCCTACGGCCTCTTCAGCGGCGAGCCAACCGGCACCGATTCGGCCGCACAAGGCTCCGCTACCCCCAGCGCCGACGGCAGTCAGGCTGCCGATCCCTCCGAAGGAGAGATCGCATCCTTTACCACCGCCTCCGCTGGTTCGTGCGTGACGTGGGACATCGCCCCAGACGGCACTGCCACCGACTTCGAGCAGACCAGCTGCGATAAGCCACACCGCTTCGAGGTCTCCTCCCGCGAGGACCTCAGCGCCTACCCCACCAGTGAATTCGGCCCCAATGCCAAGCGCCCCGATATCACACGGCAAAACGCCCTGCGCGATGAGCTGTGCGAAGCCCCCACGGTGAGCTACCTCAACGGCAAGTGGGATCCCAACGGCCGCTACGACATCGCCTCCATCCTGCCGCCGGCCGCCTCCTGGGAACAGGGCGACCGCACCTTGCTGTGCGGCCTGCAGACCACCGACGCCAACGGCGTCCCCCAGGAATCCACCGGTAAGGTCAGTGAGGTGGACCAGGCGGTCGTCGCCAAGCCCGGCGAATGCCGCAAGGTGGACGAGAACCAGGTGCTCAGCACCGTTCCGTGTAGCGAGCCGCACCAGATGGAGACCGTATCCGTCATTAACCTGGCCGAGAAATTCCCCGATGGCTACCCCAACGACGAGGACATGGATAAGTTCCTCTCCGAAACGTGTACTCAGGACGCCATGGACTACCTGGGCGGCGAGGAAAACCTCTACCAATCCACACTGCAGCCTTTCTGGGGCGCGATGAACCGCGAGTCCTGGGAGGCCGGCTCCCGTTCGGTGAACTGCTCCCTCATCCATGTCAACGAAGGCCTGTTTTCCACCATTACGGGCTCCGCTGCGGAGGGACGAGATTCCCTGAACATCAACGGTGCCCCGCCCACCGAGCAGCCGAAGCGCAACCCGCTGCGTGATCAGAACGCCCAGCCGGGCGGCGAGAACTCCCAGCCGGCTGGCGACAGTGCCGTTCCTGCCGCCACTACTGCACCGGCGCCGGCCCAATAAACCCCGACTATTCCACAGGGAGTAAGCACATGTACGAGGTCAGCGAGGAACGCTTCGAAGAGCTAGTCGGTGAGGCCCTGGATAAGATCCCCGATCGATTCGTCGACCAGATGCGCAACCTGGTCATCTTGGTGGAGGAAGAAAACCCAGAAAACCCTAACCTGCTGGGCCTCTACGAAGGCGTGATGCTCACGCACCGCACCGCCTCGCACACTGGCTACCTGCCGGATACCATCTCCATTTACCGGCAACCTTTGCAGGCCATGAGCAACTCGGAAGAGGAGCTGGCCCACGAGGTCATGGTGACCGTCTTCCACGAGGTCGGACACTACTTCGGTTTCGAGGAGGACCGCCTCCACGAGCTCGGCTGGGGGTAGGCGCCCAGCGGGGCGCCCAGCGGGGCGCCTACCGCGGCCACAACGAAACCTACCGTGGCCGCAGCGGGTTAGACTTCGGTATCCGCCCAGCGCTTGAGTGTCCACTGGCCAAAAGACTGCCCCTGCGGCTCCATGAGGGTAAAGCGGCAGTTCGGCATGTAGCCGGTATAGGCAAAGTCTGGGTCCACGCCGCAGGCATGTCTCGTCACTACGCGAATGGCGGCGCCGTGGCTGACGACGACAATGTCTTCATCATCCTCCAGCTCCGCAGCGAGATCCTCCAACACCGGTTGGTAGCGCTCGAGCACATCCACGTAACTCTCACCGCCAGGCATCCGGGCAGCCTCATCGCCGTCGAGCCAGCCGCGCAGCGCCACCATGTACTCGCGGTGGGTATCCTCGCTGCCGCTCATTTCATGCTCACCGGCAAAGACCTCGTGCAGGCCTACACGCACTTCGACGGGAACGTTGCGCTCATCAGCGGCCTCGCCGTATGTACGGGCGGCCAGCATCGCGGTCTGCTGGGCGCGCAGGGCAATAGAACACACAAAGCGCACGCGGCGTCCCGCGCACAGCTCAGCTAGCTCGCGGCCAACATCCTCCGCCTGGCCACGGCCGCGCTCGGTGAGCTCGGCACCCGGCGGGCGGGTGTCCATGATGCGGTCAATATTGGAAAAGGTCTGGCCGTGGCGCAGCAGGATGATTCTTCCGGTCATGTTTCACCACACTATTGGCCGGTGCGCGCCTGCGCTACCCATTCATCGGCATCTTGCAACCGCGCCAGATTCCGTGGCGCCTCCCCTAGCGCCACCACGGAAGGCCAAGAACCCACGAAAACGACATCCTCCGCGCGCAACCACAGCGCCCGCAGCGCCTCCGCTACCGGCTGGTCCTCGATGTGCCCGATGAGGTCGGCGTGGAAGCGGTAGTTGCCAAAGACGGTGCGCAGCGGACGGGATTCGATGCGGGAGAGGTCCACCCCGCGGTGCGCGAATTCCTGCAGGGCCCCAACCAGGGAGCCCGGCTCATTGGGCAGGGTGAAGATGACGGACGTCCTATCGTTGCCGGTCCGCGCGGTCGGTTTTCCGGCCGGCCCCACGAGGACGAACCGCGTCGTGGCCCCCGCGACATCCGCCACGTTGTCCGCAAGAGAATCCAGCCCGAAGACCTCCGCTGCCCGTGCCGGGGCGGCCGCGGCATCCACCTCCCCGCGCGCCACGGCCTGCGCCGCCGCGCCATTCGACGCCGCCGGAACATAGTCCACGCCCGGCAGGTTCTGCTCCAACCAACCGCGCACCTGCTGGTAGGCCACAGGATGCGTGGAGAAGGTGCGAAGAGTCTCCGCGGAAGTGCCGGGACGCACCAGAATAGAGAAGGACACCGGCAGGTCTACTTCGCGGTAGATCTGGACCCGGGAGCCGTCGGCAAGCGCGTCAAAGGTGGCTGTTACCGGACCGTCCACGGAGTTTTCAATGGCCACGCAGGCATAGTCCGCCGCACCAGAGCGCACCGCCGCCAGCGCCTCGGCCGGCGAGTTTACCGGCAGCCCCTCAGGGGAAGCAAAGTCAGCGGCGAAGTGCTGCATCGCCGCTTCCGTGAAGGTTCCGGCGGGCCCGAGGAATGCGATGGTGGTGCTCATGACAGCAACTTTATCTCACGTAACTACTAAACTGAGCCGCCATGGACAGCACCGAGTTCACTCTGGATAAGCTGCGCGAGGATCTATCTGGTCTGGACCCCGCGGAACACGGCTTCACGTACCTCGACCTCGAGCGCCGGCCGCAGGCGCACGGGCGCTTGAGCGGCTGGATTCTCTCGGTCAAGGACCTCAATGACGTCGCCGGCATGCCCACCACGCTCGGCCATGCCGAGCGCACCTACGTGGCGGAGGAGACCGATCCTTTCGTGCAGGAGCTGATCGACGCCGGCGCGCTCATCGTCGGCAAGTCCGCCGCGCCCGAACTGGGCCTGCGCGTGGACACCGAACCCGTAGGCCTGCCCCACCCGGATAACCCGCTCTACCCGGGCCATACCCCGGGCGGTTCCTCCGGTGGAGCGGCGGTCCAGGTGGCGCGGGGTCTGCTGCGCGCTGCGCATGCCTCCGACGGCGGAGGCTCCATCCGCGTGCCGGCTGCCGCCTGTGGCGTCGTCGGGTTCAAGCCCGGCGGTGAGGACCTCTCGGTGCAGGGGTTCATCACGCGCAGCATCGCCGATACCGCAACGCTGCACGGCCTTCGTCCGCGCGCCCGGCGCGCCCGCATCGGAGTGCTGACGGATCCCCTCTTCGCTAACACCGAGGTGGCCCCGCACATGCTGCGCGCGGTCGCAGAGGCCACCGCCACCTTTGAAGGCGCGGGATTTGAAACCGTGGCCATTTCCCCTTACCCCCAGGCCGCGACTACCTTTGAGGCCTTTCAACACATCTTTAGCCGCCGGCTGGCCGGCCTTGACTTCGCGGAGGGTTACGCGGAGTGGATCCGTGCGAAGGGCCGGCGCGTCACGGATTCCGAATTCGCCTCAGCCCGCGCGCACGCCGCGCAGCTGCCGGAGCTGCTGGCACAAGAGTGGGAAGTCGATGCCATCTTGAGCCCCATGCTGGCCTTCGATCCGCCCCGGCGTGGGCACTTCCTGGCGCTGGAGCACCAGGCCAACTTTGATGAGCAAACGCGGTGGTCACCGTGGGGTTCGTTGTTCAACGTGGCGCAGCTGCCTGCCATCTCCGTGCCGTGGCCGGTGCGCGATCACCCGCCCGTGGGCGTGCAGTTGGGTTCAATCACGCTTGACGAGTCCTCCCTTCTCGGCCTCGCCCAGGTGCTTCACCCATGACCGCGCGCTCACGCCTGCGCGCGGAAATCCTCATCGTCCTGACCATCACTTTTGGTGTCTCGGGCGTGCGCGCCGCGCTGCGGCTGACCGATTCCCTGCTCAACCCCGCCCCGCTCAACGAGCAGTCGGTCACCATCAACGCCTCGCAGTCGGCGACGACGCTGCTCGACCTTGCTTTCCAGCTCTGCAGCGCCGCGGTGCTCTTCGCGTGGGGAGCACTTGCGCTCTACCTGATCTCCTTCCCGCCCCGCCCGCGGTGGCGGGATGGTGTCCACGGCGCAGCGCTAGCGGCAGTCATTGGTCTGCCGGGGTTGGTGCTGTATTACGTGGCGCTGCACTTCGGGTGGACCAAGGAGGTGGTGCCGGGAGCGTTCGATACGTGGATTGAGATCCCGGTGCTGCTCATCAAGTCCTTCGCCAACGCGTGGGCGGAGGAGCTGGTGGTGGTGTACTGGTTCATGACCAGGCTCAAGCAGTCTGGGTGGGCCCTGCCCGCAACGCTGGCTGCTTCCTCCATCCTGCGCGGCTCTTATCATCTCTACCAGGGTGTTTCCGCAGGCTTCGGCAATATCATCATGGGCGTGCTCTATGGCTGGTACTTCCACCGCACGGGGAAGGTGTGGCCTCTGGTCATCGCGCATTTTCTGATCGACGCCATCGCTTTCGTGGGCTACGCATTGCTCTTCGGTGCTTAAGCATGGGCCAGAGTTCATAGCATCACAAAGACCACAACCACGCCCTGTGTGAAAGGTGGGGCGGAAGTGATTTCGCGGTACAGTGTTCCCCATGACCTACCAAGGACACGATCCAGAGCGCGATTCCCGCCGCGCTGGCGATCCCCACGGCGATTCCCGCCGCGCGGGTGCCACTGGCCCGGCCCACCCCCACGGCCCGGATGGCCCGCGCGGTGCGCATGCTGCCGGGCAGGATGCCGGTGAGTTCGTCCTTGGCGCTGACGGGCAGCCCCTGCGGGATCGCTACGGACGCCCAGTGCGTCGCCGCCCCTCCGGGCAGCGAGCTAATCCCACGCACTCTTCTTCTCGCGCTCAGCGCCCCAGTGCGCAGCGCTCGCGTCCGGAGGAAACCCGCTTCGACGTCGATGCCTATATGGCTCAGCACGCATCGCCGCGCCCGGCGCCCCAGCAGAACATGCCCGCCCGGGAACCTGCCGCCGGCGCATACCGGCGAAGCCCCGACGCACCACCGCGCAGCTACTCCCCACAAACTGCGTCCCGCGGGCGTCCTGCTCGGCGCCCGCACAGCCGCCGCAAGAAGGTCAACCCGGCCAAGCAAGTATTCGGCTGCTTGGGCTGGCTCATCGTCATCGCCCTCGTCTTCATGGTGGCCTTCACCTTGTGGACGGATTCGCGCCTGACCCGTATCGATGCCTTACCCTCCGAGCAGGTGGCGCCGACCTCCGGGACGAACTGGCTGTTGGTGGGCTCGGACTCGCGCCAGGGCCTCACCGAGGAACAACAGGCCGAGCTGGGCACCGGCGGTGACGTAGGAGTTGGCCGCACCGACACCATCATGCTTCTGCACATTCCCGCATCCGGAAAGGCCCAGCTGGTCTCCATTCCGCGCGATAGCTACGTCGATGTGCCCGGCTTCGGCATGGACAAGGTCAACGCCGCCTTCACCTACGGTGGGCCGCAGCTGCTGACCCAAACCGTGGAACAAGCCACCGGCCTCCACATCGATCACTATGCGGAGATCGGCATGGGCGGCTTAGCCAACGTCGTGGATTCCGTGGGCGGCGTGGAGATTTGTGTCAAGGAGCCCATCAACGATCCGCTCGCCGGCATCGACCTCCAAGCGGGCTGTCAGAAGCTTCGCGGACCAGATGCCCTTGGCTACGTGCGCACCCGCGCTACCGCGATGGGTGACTTGGACCGCGTCGAACGCCAGCGCGAGTTCTTCGCCGCGCTGCTGGATAAGGCAACGTCCTTCTCCACCATCGGCAACCCCTTCAAGGCCATCTCCTTGGTCAACCACACCGCAGATTCCTTCATCGTCAACGAGAAGGACCACGTCTGGCACCTTGCCCGCGTGGCACTGTCGATGGCCTCGGGTGTGGAGACGAAGACTGTGCCGATCGGCGGCTTCCAGGACACGGTCGTGGGCAATGTCGTCCTCTGGGATGACGCCGAGGCCCAAGCACTTTGGGACTCCATGCGCTAAGGCTCCGGCCGGTCGTTTCGATCAAATAGGGCTCCAAAACCTGTGTGGGTTTTGGAGCCCTATTTGATCGATATGTACCTAAGCCTCGGGGCGAAGGTGCCGAGGAATTAGCGCAGCGTCACCTGACGGGACTTGATGTTCTGCAGCTGCTTGCGCTCATCGGCGTTGAGGTTGGCGTCGTTGGAGATCTCCTCCTCCAACGCCTTGTTCACGCGGGACAGCTCGGCCTCGTAGGAGTCGTGCGCGACCTCTGGGTCGAGGTCAAAGACCGGGGCGATCAGACCGTGCGTGCGGAAGACACCGGCGAACTTGGTGTCCTCGCCCAAGTTGAGCTCGCCGCGAGCGGCCACGCGCGCCAGCGCGTTGAGGAAAGCATTCTCGTCATCACAGGGGCGGACCCAGCGGATGTGGGCCTTGCCGCCCCCGGCGTTAGCCCAGAAGGCGGTGCCGACAAAACCTTCGGCCTCCTGGCCCACCTGGTAGGACTCGATGACGGAATCGTTGGCGCGCTGCAGAGCCTGCGCCATCTGCGGAGGAACCTGCGCGCCCTCCGGCATCCACCACGCGAAGTCCTGGTAGACGTTGATCTCCAGCTCGGCGTCTTCCTCAAGCAGCTCCTTGAGCTCCGGCTGGGAGCCGTCGGCAGCGGTGGACTCGAGGGTGGAACCCGGCGCGTTGTTCTTCACCCAGTTCAGGGCAAAAGCCAGGTCGCGGCCCGGGTTGTGGGTGTGGGACTGTACCTGCAGGCCCACGAAAGCCTCGCCGCCAGACTCCTCGTCACGAATAAGCGCCGCGGTAGCACCGGGCAGCACGGTGGCGATGTAGACGTCCTTGTCAAAGCCCTTGACGGACAGCTTCGCCGTTGCGGAAGGAACAAATTCCTGCAGGGCGACGAGGCTAGCCTCAGCGGCGAGCCCACCGAAGGGGCGAGGGTCCTTTTCCAGGGCAGCGCGCTCGGCGGCGCGGGCAGCGAGCTTAGCTTGGCGGCGGGACATGCCCTCCGGCAGCTGTTCGTTCTTCTTTTTCTTCTTGGCCATACTGAACAACTTACCTGTTCATTACAGCTCAATGGCATGCAGGGCCACTTCCGGCTGGTTCGTGGCGAGAATATCCACCCCATTGGCCCATGCCCACTTCATATCCTCGGGTTTATCGATGGTCCACATGTACGTGGGCAGACCATGCGCGCCAATGGCACCAGGTTGCAGCTTGCCGCGCAACAGCGACATGCCCAGGCCAGTGGGCTGCGATAACAGGATATCGGGGCGGTTGAAATGGCGCTCCCAATCGCGGCGCAGGTAGATGCGGTCAACGTGCGGGGCGAGCGCTGCCATTCGACGGATGGCCCGGTGGGAAAAGGAAATCATGTGGATCCGGGGGTCGTCGAGAAGCCCTGCATAGCGCAACCGCAGCACCATTTGTTCTTCGAGGATGTCGCCCTGCCCCGAGGGATGCTTGGTCTCAATGTAGAGGTGATGCTTCTTGTCACCGAGCATCTCGAGGAGCTCGTCGAGAAGCAGCATGCGCTGGCCGCCGCCAATCTTCAGGCGGCGCAGCTCCTCCCAGGTCAGGCGAGACACTCGGCCCGAGCCGTTCGTGGTGCGGTCCAGGGTGGGATCGTGGTGAACCACCACCTTGCCATCGCTGCTCAGGCGGATATCGCACTCGATACCGTGAATGGGAAGCGCGAGCGCTTTTTCAAAGGCAAGAGGGGATAGCTCCGGATATTTCCCGGAGTATCCCCTGTGGGCGACGATCTTCACTAGCCGAAGATTTCTTCCTTGATGGTGTTGAGCGTGTTGAAGGAGTTCTCAAAGCGCTCCTTCTCGTGGTCATCGAGGGCCAGCTCGATAACGCGGTTGACGCCGGAGCGGTCAACGATGGCCGGGGTGCCAATGAAGACATCCTCGTGGCCGTACTCGCCCTGCAGGTAAGCAGAGACCGGCAGCGCAACAGCCTGGTTCTGGATGACCGCGCGGGTGATGCGGGCCAGGGCCATGCCGATGCCGTAGGAGGTGGAGCCCTTAGCGTCGATGATGTGGTAGGCGGCGTCGCGGGTGTCCTCGAAGATCTTCTCGATACGCTCGTTGTAGCCCGGGTCCTCCTCAGAACGGTGGGACAGGGAGACACCTGCGATGTTGGCGGAGGAGACGACCGGCAGCTCGGAGTCACCGTGCTCACCAATGATGTAGGCGTGGACGGAGGTCGGCGCCACGTCATCCATCTCAGAGAGCATGTAGCGGTAGCGGGCCGAGTCCAGGACGGTGCCGGAGCCGATGACGCGCTGGTGCGGGAAGCCGGAGGCCTTCCACACCGCATAGGTCAGCAGGTCCACCGGGTTGGAGGCGACCAGGAAGATGCCGTCGAAGTCATTCTTCATGACGTCCGCCACGATGGAGTTCATGATGTTGACGTTCTTGTCCACGAGCTGCAGGCGGGTCTCACCAGGCTTCTGCGCAGCACCGGCGCAGATGACGACCATGGAGGCGTCCTTGCAGTCTTCGTAGGTGCCCTTGGTCACGCGGGTGCGGGACGGGGCCCAGACGACGCCATGGTTGAGGTCCATGACGTTGCCTTCGAGCTTCTTTTCGTCGATGTCGATGATGGCCAGGTGGTCAACAGTGCCCTGGTTGACCAGAGCGTAGGCGTAAGCAACTCCAACGTCGCCAGCACCGATGAGTACTACTTTGTTTCCAACATGATTTCCCATGCCTCCTATTGTGCCCCCAATGTCCGAATTTTGCTCGTTATGCGCCCGAATTCACAGGACCAGTAGTCCGATCTCACATTTTCATGTCCGATTGTGCACGGTTTGAGGCTTCCCTGCGCGCCCGCACTAAAGCTGGTTCAATGGCCACCATGCGTCAACTCGCACGCCGCATCGCACTGACAACCGCTCAGAAGGGCCTTCAGGCTGCAATCTTTTCCCTGGAGCTCATCAGCGATCTCACACCCGGCATGCGCATGACCGGCCGGCGGCGCCTGCCGCAAAATATGTGGCCCGGGATCTTCGGCGCGGAGGTAGCAACCTGGGCAGCCGTCTCCCCGTCGCTATTGCCACGCCCGTGGTGGGTCACTGCCGCCAACGTGGCCATCGGCCAAGGTGCGGGACACCTCGCCGCTACCACCGCGGCCTTCGCAGCGAAGCGCGGGCTCCGCCTCGCTGGGCGACGCCCCCAGGACCACGTGGGCCCCACCACCCGGCGCTACTCCTACTACCTGCTTGGGCTCGGAACATTCATCGCGGGCATACGCTCCCTGCGCAACCAATCAGAACAAGCCCGCCTCGTAAGCAAGCTCAATGACCGCGGCCCCCAATCCGCAGCACTGGGCATGGTGGTGGGCACCGCGGGCTACGGCGCCCTGCTCATCGTCGGGGAGGCAGCGCAGATCGCCGTCACCCAGCTTTCCCGCCAGGTGCAGCGCTGGCTGCCCAGGTGGATAGCGTGGCCGCTAGCAGGTGGCGCGGTCGGCTTCGCTGCGGCTGTGGTCAGCGACCGCATGGTGTGGCGCCGGCTGCTCCGCAGGGCCTCCATCCAAGGTCTGGCCCTCAATAAATTGGTGTACCCAGGCTCCGCGATGCCGTGGGAGCCGGAACGCTCGGGAAGCCCCTGGTCCCACGAGCCGTGGACGGCCGTCGGCTCCCAGGGCAGGGCCTTCCTCGACCGCGGCCCACGCGCCCAGGACATCAAAGAAGTTATGCACTTCGAACGTGCCCACGAGCCGATCCGTATTTACATCGGGCTCATCCGCGGCCGTGGTCCGCACGCCGCCGCCCGCCACGCGGTGGCGGAGATGGATCGCACGGGCGCTTTCCACCGCGACACCATCGTGCTGCAGATGCCCTCCGGCTCAGGCTGGATCAACAATTATTCGGTCAGCGGCTATGAATTCCTCACGCGCGGCAATTGCGCCACCGTAGCCCTGCAATTTGACTACCTGCCCTCCATGTTTTCCTATCTGGTGGACAAGAACCTCTCCCGCACCTTTGCGCGCGAGCTCATCGCCGCCGTTCATGCCCGCCTCGCGCTCTTGCCTGAGGACAACCGCCCGAAGCTGTACTTAAGCGGCGAGTCCTTGGGCTGCTATGCCATCGTGGAAAACTACGAGACGCTCGAAGAACTGCTAGCCGACTGCGATGGTGCGGTGTTCACTGGGCCGCCTCGGATGACCAGCTTCATGCGGCGCCTGCACCGCGAACGCGGTTCCCTGGAACGCCTGCCGCTTATCGACGGCGGCCGGCACCTCCGCTTCGCCAGCGTTCCCGCCCACATGGAACACGATGCCTTCGGCGAACCCTATGGCCCCTGGGAGCGCCCGCGCGTGGCGGTGGGGCAGCACGCCTCCGATGCCATCGTGTGGTGGGACAGCAAGCTCATCTATGCCCGCCCCAACTGGATCCACGAGCCGACCCCGCAGACCTTGTACGCAGATACCTTTAAGAACCTGCGCTGGCATCCGTTCATCACCTTCTGGCAGGTAGCGCTGGACCAGATCAACTCGCTCAACGTGCCGGGTGGCCACGGGCACAACTACTTTGAGGAAACCTTCTGGTACTGGGATTCCGTCCTCGGCTCCCAAACGCGAACCCAGCTCACCCCGGAGCTCGCCGAGCGCATGCGGGCCTTCGTGGAGCGCGACCAGCTCAACAAACCTTCCGACTTCCGCACGCACGTGCGCAAGCAGCTCTAGCCGCGCGCCCGCGCGCTAGCCGCACTTGACGCCGGTGCTGTGGTGCGGGCAGTAGCCGTTGGGCACCTTGTGCAGGTACTGCTGGTGTTCGTCCTCGGCCAGGTAATACTCTCCCGAGTCTGTCTCGCTGAGGAGGGTGACTTCGGTGGTGGTGGCGCCAAAGCCGGCGTCGGCAAGCTTGCCTGCGTAGGAATCCACGAGCTGCTGGATCTCTTGGCGCTCCTCCTCGGTCTCTGGGTAGAACGCCGAGCGGTACTGCGTGCCGACATCGTTGCCCTGGCGGAAGCCCTGGGTGGGGTCGTGAGCCTCCAGAGCCTTGACCACTAAGTCTCGCAGGCGCACACGCTGCGGGTCGTAGGTAATCTGCACCGCCTCCGCGTGGTTGGTCAGCCCACGGCAGACCTCGTAGTAGGTCGGGTTAGGCGTGGTGCCGCCCGCATAGCCCACGGACGTGGACTCCACGCCCTCAGTTTCCCAGAACATCTTCTCCGCGCCCCAGAAACAGCCGATGGCAATGATGAGGGACTTCTGCCCGTCCTTCCACGGTCCAGTAATCGGAGTGCCCAGGACCGCGTGGGGCTGCGGGTTGTCCAAGACGGGCTCGGCGCGCCCGGGAAGGGCGTCCTCCGCTGCCACCAGCTTGGGCTCTGGTTTGAAAAGAAACATGCTGGGTTCTCCTTACACTTAGCGTTGTCCTCCCCTTATACTCCGCTACGCCGCTTGCAATCCAGGTTTTCGTTCACGGCGGTTCCCATTAAAAAATTATTGTGGCCAAATCCTCATCCGCGCCCTACGATGGGGCCTCGTACCCCAAAGAAAGGATGACACAAATGGCTGTTTACGAACTTCCTGAACTCGACTACGCATACGACGCTCTGGAGCCGCACATCTCCGCTGAGATCATGGAGCTGCACCACTCCAAGCACCACGCTGGCTACGTTGCTGGCGCTAACGCTGCGCTCGAGGCTCTGGAGGAGCAGCGCAACGGCGAGGCTAACGCTGACGCTATCCGCGCTCTGTCCAAGAACCTTGCCTTCAACCTGGGTGGCCACACCAACCACTCCATCTTCTGGAAGAACCTCTCGCCGAACGGTGGCGGCGAGCCGACCGGCGAGCTGGCTGAGGCTATTAACCGCGACTTCGGTTCCTTCGAGAAGTTCAAGGCTCACTTCTCCGCTGTTGCGACCGGCCTGCAGGGCTCCGGTTGGGCAGTTCTGGGCTACGACCACGTTGCTGGTCGCCTGATTATTGAGCAGCTCACTGATCAGCAGGGCAACATCTCGGTGAACTTCACCCCGCTGCTGATGCTGGATATGTGGGAGCACGCCTTCTACCTCCAGTACAAGAACGTGAAGGCTGACTACGTCAAGGCTGTCTGGAACGTCTTCAACTGGGATGACGTTGCTGAGCGTTACGCTGCTGCCACCAAGTAAGCATTCCGGCCTCTTTTAAGGCCATATAGCTTCGACCGCGCTGGGCCCTCTTCAATGAGGCTCGGCGCGGTTTCGCGTTTTCAACAAGCTGCAGGCCTTTGCACAGGACTCCTGCTCCCGGTGCGCGAGGCGAAACTGCCCGAGTTGCCAAAGTTATGCGCCGCCATTGCCGATCCGAGGGGGATCTTCGTCATGTAGGGCAGTTGGCCTATCGGTCAAGGCAATTCGCAGACCGTGAGCGGTGATGAACCACACCCCCTTCTGCCCCACCCGCCCCAACTTTCCCTATCGAGATTTAGAAATTAAACCCACCTTCACAAAACAGCTATGGCATAATTCACACCACCTGCACACAGGGATGCGTATTACAGGCTTGCCTTTCTTGCTGAGGAGCCAACGCTGATGCGACATCTCAATTGACTCTCTTCAGGTGGTTTTGTGAACTCACTTCTTCTCGTCTTTATCGGACTCGCCATGATGGTGGCGGGCTACCTGCTGTACTCCCGCTTCCTTGCGTCGAAGGTGTATCAGCTCTCCGAGGGTTTCTCCACGCCCTCCCACACCATGGAGGACGGTGTCGACTACGTCCCTACTAACAAATACGTGCTGTGGGGCCATCACTTCACCTCGGTCGCGGGTGCTGCACCCATCATCGGCCCCGCCGTCGCCGTGATTTGGGGCTGGCTACCAGCCTTCCTCTGGGTCACGCTCGGCACGGTCTTCTTTGCCGGAATGCATGACCTGGGCGCGCTGTGGGCTTCCCAGCGCCACCGCGGACAGTCCATCGGCACGCTCTCTGGGCGCTATATCGGCGCCCGCGGGCGCGCGCTCTTCCTCGTCGTGATCTTCCTGCTGCTGCTCATGGTCAACGCGGCCTTCGCGGTGGTCATTTCCAACCTGCTGATTTCCACGCCCACCGCCGTCATCCCCACCTGGGGCGCCATCCTCGTCGCCCTGCTCATCGGCCAGGCCATCTACCGCTTCCGTTGGAACCTGACCATCGTCTCCATCGTGGGCGTCGCTGCCTTGTACGCGCTGATGATCATCGGTGACCGCGTCCCGCTGGCCCTGCCGGAAACCGTCCTGGGCATCCCGGACCGCGGCGTGTGGATCATCCTGCTCTTCGTCTACGCCTTCATCGCCTCCCTGCTGCCGGTGTGGGTCCTGTTGCAGCCGCGCGACTACATCAACGGCCTGCAGCTCTTCGTCGGCCTCATCATCCTCTACGGCTCCTTCCTTATCACCCGCCCCGAGGTTGTTGCACCGACCGTGTCGGATCACGTCCCTGACAACACACCAGGCATCTTCCCGCTGCTCTTCGTCACCATCGCCTGCGGCGCCGTCTCCGGCTTCCACGGCGTGGTGAGCTCCGGTACCTCTTCCAAGCAGCTGGATAAGGAAACCGACGCCCGCTTCGTCGGCTACTTCGGCGCCGTGGGCGAGGGCCTCCTCGCACTGGGCACCATCGTCGCCACCACATCCGGTTTCAAGACCGCCGCCGATTGGGAGGCCGTCTACAACGAGTGGAACGCCGGCGGCGTCGGCGCCTTCGTCCAGGGCGGCGGTGCCCTCATGAACGAAGGTTTGGGCATCCCCACCTCGCTCTCCGCCACCATCCTGGCCACCATGGCCGTGCTTTTTGCTGCGACGACGATGGACTCCGGTGTACGCCTGCAGCGCATGGTGGTCTCCGAGGCCGCCGAGCTCATGGGCATCAAGCTCAGCGGCCTGGTTGCCACCATCATCGCCGTCGGCTGCGCTTTGGGCCTGACCTTCTCCACCGGTGTCGACGGCTCCGGCGGCATGCTCATCTGGCCGCTCTTCGGCACCACCAACCAGCTCATGGCAGGCCTGACGCTGTCCATCATCGTGGTCATCCTCACCCAGCTGCGCCGCCCGACGTGGCCAGTGCTGCTCCCGTTGATTTTTGTTACCGTCATGTCTCTGTGGGCGGCGGTGCTGCAGCTCAAGACGCTGTTCCAGGCCGGAAACTGGCTGCTGCTCCTTATCGATGGCGTCATTATCGTCGCCGCCATCTGGGTCATCGCCGAAGCCATCGCCGCCATTTCCCGCGCCCGCAAGGCCCCGCAGGTGGTATGGAAGGACGAAGACATCGAGCCGCCCCTGCCGGTCAATGCTCGATAAACTAAAGGCCTTTGGGCGCGGTCTAGACGAGTTCTACTCCGCGCCCTATCGGCGTTCCTTCGCTAAGGCGCAGCAGGAGGAAGACGACCTCTTCATGCTGCTTATCCTCTCGGAGGCCCTCGGCCTGCCGAATCCGGCCAGCTACTACACCCTGGAGTTGCTGCCGCTGATGTACGAAGATTTCCACGCCTGGCACACGCGCATGGGCATGGAGCGCTCACCTTTGAACGGAATCTCATGTTGCTAGCCCCCGTCATGTTCTTCGGCGGCAAGGGCGGGGTGGGAAAGACCACGCTGGCCACCGCCACCGCGCTGCGCCTGTCCCAGGAAGGCAAGCGCGTGCTGCTGGTATCTACCGACCCGGCGCACAACCTGGGGCACATCTTTGGCACCGCGCTTTCCGACGTCCCCACTACCGTCCGCCCCCACTTAAGCGTCATCGAGATCGACCCGGCGCGGGCGACGGAGGAGCACCTAGAGGGCGTCGCCAAGCAAATGCGTCGTTTCATGCCAGAACGCCTCCACCGCGAGGTGGACCGCCACCTGGACCTGGCCCGGCACTCGCCCGGCACGCACGAGGCGGCGATGCTGGAGCGCATTGCGCAGCTCATCGAAGAGCAGCAGGATGGTGGAGGGTTTGAGCACATCATCTTCGATACCGCCCCCTCCGGGCACACCGCCCGACTCATGGCGCTGCCGGAAATCATGGCCGCGTATACCGATGGACTGCTCGCGCGGCGCGAGAAATCCGACAAGTTCGGCGCGGTGGTGCGCGGCATGACCTCAGCGGAGAAGGCCGTTTCCGCCAGCTCGCAGGACCCCGTGGACCGCCGCAACCAGGAGATACGGTCCACGCTGCTCAAGCGCCGCCGCCGCTTCGAGCGTTTGCGCGCCGTGCTTTCCGACGAAACCACCACGTCCTTCTTCCTCGTCCTCACCGCCGATCGCACCCCGGTGCTGGAAACCGCCGAGTTCTTCGCGGACCTGAGTTCCCATGGCGTGCACTGCGGTGGGCTGCTGGTCAACCGCCGCACTCCGGAAAGCACGGAAGAGTTTCTTCAACAGCGCCGCGCCTCGGAGGATGCGGCCCTCGCGCTGCTCGCGGAGAAGCTGCCGGGCCAGCCGGTGCACACCTTGCCCTGGCTGCCGCATGAGGTATCCACCCCCGAAGCGCTCGCTGCTCTGGCCGCCGAGCTCCCCTTCGGCAGCTAGTCGGCGGTGCGTGTCACGACGAAATCCTTGAAGTGCTCGACCGGCGGGGCATCATCGCCCTCCCGCCACACCAGCCCCAGCTCACGGTAGGCCGCGGGCTGCAGCGGGATGGGGTTGCGGGCTTTGAGGTACGGGTCATCGAGCGGCAGCAGCGCCGATCCCAGGCCAGCAGCCACGAGGCCGGCCACGGTGGTCAGCTCCATGGATTCGAAGATGAGGCGCGGGGTGAATCCGGCTTCGCTCGCCAGGGAATCCAGCAGCATACGCGTTCCGTAGCCGGGCAGCATGCCGATGAAGGGCTCCTCCCGAAAATCTTCCATGCGCACGCTGTCTTGTCCTGCCGCCCAATGCCCTTCCGGAACTGCGAGCCCGAGGCGCTGCAATTTAAGCTGGTGCCAGCCCACGGCCCCCGGGGTGGTGGGGCGGGGGCCAACGAGCGCGAGATCTGACTCCCCGGCCGCTACTCTCTCCACGAGCTCGCGCGCCGCGCCCTGGTGCAGGCGGATGTCCACGTGAGGGTGTTCGGCACGATAGGCCTTGAGCAGTTCCGGGACCATCCACGTGCCGAGGGAATGCATGAAGTCAAGGCGCACGGTACCGCGCTCCGGATCCATGAGGCGGGAAACGGCGTCGCGCGCGGCGGTCTCCGCCATGAGCATCCGCCGGGCATGCTCCACGAATGCCTGGCCGCGGGCATTGAGCCGCAGGCGCCGGCCGCTGCGCTCGAAGAGGCTGGCCCCCACCTCCGCCTCAATGCGCTGCACGCGGCGGGTTAGCGCGGATTGGGAGAGCCCGAGGGCGTCGGCAGCCGCGCCGACGAGGCCATGGTCGGCCACGGCGACGACGCCGCGCACATCCTCCAGATTCATGCACACCTCGCATGTTTTATGTAACTTTTAGACATTTTACACATAACCCGCGCTAGGCCATGCTTGATGCATGACCAGAACGCGGCGCGCCACCATTGCCATGCTCTTCGTGGGCTTGGCAATTTTTTCTTGCCTCTACCCCACCCAAGCCATGCTGCCCACCCTGGTGGAGGACATGGGCATGTCCCCCACGGAAGCCGCCATGACCATCTCCGCGGCCACAGGCGCGCTGGCTATCTGCGTGATCCCCGTGTCCATCATCTCCGAGCGCATCGGCCGTGGAAAGCTGTTGCTCGTTTCCACCATCGCGGCCACGCTCATCGGCATGCTCGTGCCGCTGGCGCCCAATCCGGAGATACTTATCGCCACCCGCGCGCTCCAGGGCGCCGTCATCGCCGGCGCACCCGCCACCGCCATGGCCTGGATCTCGGAGGAGCTGGAAAGCTCCTACGTCGCCCGTGCCATGGGGTTGTACATCGCCGGCACCACCATCGGTGGGCTCACCGGCCGCCTCATTCCCACCGGGCTGCTCGAGCTCACGTCCTGGCGCTGGGCGCTGGCGGGCTCTAGCCTGGTCACGCTGATTTTGGCTATCATCGCGGCGATCTTGCTGCCCTACCAACAGAACTTCACCCCGAAGGCGATTCACTTCCACTCGGAGCTGCGCGCCATCTTCCGCCATGCCCGGGATACCCGCCTCATCCCCTTATTCATCGTGGCCTTCGTGGCCATGGGCACCTT
Organism: Corynebacterium sp. HMSC070E08; assembly: GCF_001808895.1. Classification (NCBI taxonomy): domain Bacteria; kingdom Bacillati; phylum Actinomycetota; class Actinomycetes; order Mycobacteriales; family Corynebacteriaceae; genus Corynebacterium; species Corynebacterium sp. HMSC070E08. Next base: position 13,169 of record NZ_KV794723.1, on the reverse strand, counting down.
CGTGTCCCTCTATAACTTCCTAGCATTTAGGCTCATCAACCACTTCCACCTCGCGCCTGGTTTGGCCGGCTTGGTCTTCCTCTTCTACCTCACCGGCACGTGGTCCTCGGCGCGCGCCGGCCGGCTGGTCACACAAGTGGGCCACGCCAACACCTTGCTGCTGTCCTGCCTGCTTTTTGCCGTGGGCATCGCGCTCTGTATGGGGGCACTGATCCCCACCCTTCTCGGCATCGTGCTCTTCACCATCGGCTTCTTCGCAGCGCACTCCACGGCCTCGGGGTGGGTGGGGCATATCGCCACTCACGACCGCGCTGAGGCCTCCAGCCTCTATGTCTTCTTCTACTACCTGGGCAGTTCCCTCCTGGGCGCGCTAGCGGGCGTGCTCTTTGATTTCCTGTCGTGGACCGGCTTCATCGCCGTCTACGCCGCCCTCGCCGCGGGCATCGCGGTGTTGAGTTGGGTTGTGAGAAAAACCGGATAAACTCGTGTTTTATGGATAAGTGGTCGCCGCGCACATGGCACAGGAAAGCATCCCGCCCGGTCAGCCTGTGGATGATGGTCTTTCTTCTCGCGGGCGCAATCCATACCTTTATCCCGAATTACCGGTGGGTCCTCATCCACCTTTTCACGCTCGGCATCCTCAGCAACAGCATCGTGGTGTGGTCCCAGCACCTCACCGAAAAATTCGTGCAGCTCAAAGTTCCGATGTCGGCCCGCCCTCGCCAGCTCGCGCGGATTTATCTGCAGAATGCCGGCGTTATCCTCACCCTCGTGGGCCAAATCCTCAGTGAATATTGGGGCCACCACTGGGTGCTCACACAGATAGGTGCCACACTTGTCGCGCTCGCCGTGGTCTGGCACGGCGTGGCCCTCTTTGCCTTATGGCGCCAAGCGGAATCCAAAAGATTCCGCCCTGTCGTTGCTGCGTACGTAGCCTCTGCCTTCTTTCTTGCCGTTGGTGCCACTCTTGGTGCCTTCCTCGCGACGCACCCCTCCCATCCGCGCCTGCTCATCGCGCACGTGGCCGCCAATATTGGTGGCTTCGTGGGGCTGGCGGCGGCCGGCTCACTCACCATCTTGTTCCCGTCCATCTGGCGCACCAAGGGAGTCAATCCGCACATGGGCCTGAGCTTCACGCTGTTGGCGCTGGGCGTGGTGACCACCGTGATCGGCAGCGCGTGGAATGTACCGCAAGCGGGCCTCATCCTCTACTGCGTCGGCTGGGCGCTCAGCCTGCAGAGCTGGTTACTCAATGCCCTTAGCGTGTTCCGGGAACCACGCGGGCGCATCACCTTCCCGGCGCTTTCTGTGCTCTTTTCCTGCTTCTGGCTGCTCGGCGGTCTGGTGTATTACACCACCCAGCATTTCTTCTCTAGCGAGCCACAGATTCCCATGCTCGCGCTCGTCGTGGGGTTTGGCGCCCAACTGCTCATCGGCGTCATGGGCTATATGCTGCCCACCACGATGGGCGGCGGCCCTTCAGCGGTGCGGGCTGGCCTGCGCGAATATAACCGCTGGGGGCTGGGGCGCTCGGTCTTTATCAACGGCGGGCTTGCCCTCTGGCTGGCCACCTCCAGTTCCCTCACCATGGTTGCCGCCTCGCTGCTCTGCCTGGGTTCCATGGCGATCATCCCCGTACTCACCGCTCGTGCGGTCAAGGCCCAGAAAGCCGTGCTTCTCAAGAAGGCCGAAGGCCCAGCCCCAACGAGCACTACGGACTGGGACCAGGCCTGGGTGGCGCTTGCGGTGCTCATCATCCTCGGCGGACTCAGCCTCATCCTGTAGATCCCCAGACCTCGATCCCGCAACCTCCTGGTGGGCAGTGGGGCGTCGGCAAGCGCTTGGCGACGCTGAGGTTGCGGGTTTCAGGTCTGGGGACTTGCAAAACGGGAAGGCAGAAGAAGCTAGGGCTCGAGGGGAGGCACGCCCGGCGCGCCGGCGGACATCCACTCGCGGACCACGTGGGTAGCGCGCACATCGCCGGCGTTATAGCGCAGAATCTGCGCACGCGCGCCCGTGTCACCGGCAAGCGCAGCGCGGCGGGCGTTAACGGATTCTTCGCCGTCAAACTCTTCCGGCCATTCAAAGCCCGCGACCGGGGCCACGGTCTTCAGACCCAACCCCGCGGTGCCGGCGAAACTACGCTTGACGTGGACAAACATATCCACCCACTCCTCCGAGGAGATGAACTCTTCCACTTCCTGGAGGTTGGGTGCAGAAAAGCGCTGCGCGGACCTGCGCATCCAATGGTTCTCCCCGTGGGCGGAGTAGCAATACGCCGCAAAGGTCTTTCCTGCCGCATGTGCGTCAGCACGCACCCCCATGAGCCACTCCCAAAACTCGGCGAAATTCTCTGCTTCCGCCCGGCCGCCGAGCGGCTCCCACGTGGCAAAAGAGTGATACTCACCGTCCAGGAGTGCACCCCACAGGTAGGCGCCTTGATCCAGGTAGGCCTCCATATCGACGTCGACTTCCACATCCGCGCGAGGAACGCTGACCTGCCCGCGGCGCAGCAGGGGAATACCTTCGCGCCAGGCGGCGGCGAGGGCGGAGGGGGCGCCGAGGGAGGCGTCGATAAGCCCCTGTACTGTCGTAATACCGCGCTCGCGGTAGGGGTTGGCGCGGTCGCCCGGCAGGAAGAGGGAAATGTCATCGCGGGCTTCCAGCTCTTCCCGGCACAAGGGCCAAAAGCGGCAGGAGGCGCACTCCTTGACACGGCGCGGGCCCGCGGGCAGCGGTTGCGCCAGTGCCTCATCGATGGCAAAACGCGAGGTATCCGTGACAAAAGCCTGGCTGCGGTCCTGCCCAATCGCCGCGCCCCTGCCAGAATTCAGCCCCACTTCTTCCAAGCCCCGGGCTGCCAGCGCCAAACGGTAGCCGTCGATGGCGTGATGCCGAATCTTGTACTTGGCCGGCAAGGGCTCACTCAACCCCAAGCGGTGGGTCGGCACGACAAGCGCGCGCGAGGCCTCATGCCGGCGCGCCACGCGGTGATCGGAGACGATGACGGGGCTGTACATTTCGCCGTCCCGAACGAGGAGCTCCACGCGCACCATCCACTCTTCGGTGGAAAAGACGGCGTTGGTGATGTGCGTATACCCGCGAGCTAGGGCCTCGAGCGTGGCCAGGGCCCGCTCGAAGTCGCTACCCTCCAGGTCAATGCGGCGAAAACGGCCCGGCCCCTTTGCGGGAAGGCGGCTCAAGGCAGCATCGATAGCCGCCGCGTGGCGTTCCGCGCGGGCCTGACTTACCGCGGTACGTGGGATCTCGGGATGCGCGCGGCGCTGCACCAAGCGATAACGGCAGCCCACAAGATCCGTGGCGACGAGCACATCCTTCACAGCAGGTGAGCTTAGTAGACCACCTTGCTAGAGTTGTAGCGAGACCCTAAGGAAAGATAATTTAAGGACGTTTCAATGGGCATTATGAAGAAGATCCGCAAGGCCCGCCGTGAGGCCCGTGCTGAGGTTAAGGCCGCCAAGACCCGTGTAAAGGCAGAGGTCAAGGCTGCTGATAAGTCCAAGCACCGCCAGCAAAAGCTGTTGGCTAAGCAGGAGAAGGCGCTTATCAAGTCTGAGGAAAAGGGCCTGAAGAATCGCCGCAAGCACGAATACAAAATGGCCAAGAAGGAACTCGAACGCATTAAAGAAGGCCGTTTAAATAAGGGCAACGTCAAGCGTTATGCCGGCGCCCTGCGCACCGCCGCACCTCTTCTTTTGCCCCTGATTTACCGCGGCATCACCGTTGCCCAGCGCGAGGTTGAGAAGAAGCGCGCGCACAAGGCTGGCGTCAGCGCTGAGCAGCTGGCCTCCTTCTCCGGCCACGGCGCACCGCTAAAGGCGCGCACCGCCGGCATCCGCAACTCCCTGAAGGACGCCCAGCTGCCCGCCGGCTTTAAGCGCGACGTCAAGGAGCGGCTCAACGAACTTGATTCCGCAATCGACAATGCGGAATACATGACTGAGCAGCAGCGCCAGCGCGCACACCGCTCCATCTCCGGCGAGATTGATTCCCTCAACGATGAGATCCAGTCCAAGCTGGGCGCATAACCCTTCGCACCACAGCTTCCAGCCTTCGATCCCCACATTCCCCGCCTCCTAACAAGGGCGGGAAAGCGGATCGGAGGCTTTTTCTTTCGGGTTTAAAATCAGCCTTTGTTACCGGCCAGAATATTGCTTCTCCTAGCGCCCCTTAACTGTGTCGCAGACGTGGTTTTGCTCTATAGTCAATAACAAGAGAAGGTTCTTTTAATGACTTTCTCTTTAATCCGTTAAGTTACTTAAAGTTTAGGCTTCCGCTCTTGTGGTGAACGATGAAGGAAGCCCAAGCACAGAACGATCAGATTACAGATCGAATGGAGAATCATGGCACGCCGCGAAATCACCCAGTTTTTTGACGACATTGATAACAAGCCCCTCAGCGAGGAAGAACTGATTGTCATCCGCTTCAGCGTTGACGGTAAAGACTATCTCCTCGATGTTTCCCAGGAGAATGCCGATAAGTTCCACGCCGCAATGGAACCTTTTGTCAAGGCCGCCCGTCACCCGGTGAAGAAGGACACCCGTCACTACAAGCCGGCCGATGTCCGCGCCTGGGCCGCCCAGCACGGCTACCAGGTCGCCGAGCGCGGCAAGATCCCCAACGACGTCATCCTGGCCTACCGCGACGCCAACAACCTCTAAAGAACGCCCTGCTCGCGGGCGGCCGCCACGGCCGACGTGCGCGAGCGCACTCCTAACTTGTCATAGATGTGGACGAGGTGAGACTTCACCGTCGCCTCCGAAAGCATCAGCTCCACACCGATCTCCCGGTTGGAGGATCCCGCCGCGACCAGCTTCAGTACTTCCAGCTCGCGCGGGGTAAGAGAGGTGCGCGGCGTGCGCACGCGGGTCATCAGCTTATCGGCCACCACCGGCGAGAGCGCCGAATCACCGTCGGCCGCCGAGCGCACCGCCGCGAGCAGCTCCACCGGCGGCGCATCCTTCAGCAAGTAGCCCACCGCTCCGGCCTCAATCGCCCCGAGAATGTCCGCGTCAGTGTCGTAATTAGTGACCACGAGCACCTTGGGCGGGTTCTCCATGGAGTAGCGGATGGCGGCGGTCGCCTCCGCGCCGCCCATGACGCGGGTACCTTCAATACCCGCTCCAAAACGCAGATCCATGAGGAGGACGTCAATGCCACCTGCCTGCGCTGCGGAGACGGCGGCTTCGGCGGTAGCTACCTCGCCCACCACCTCGATATCCTCAGCCCCCTCGAGCACCGAGCGTAGACCTAGGCGTACGATCTCGTGGTCGTCGGCAAGCAAGACCCTAATCACGGGCTTCCTCCTCATTGGTACGGTGTGGACAAATTCCTAATCTACATCGTTATCTAAGGGCACACTAACTGAGACCGCCGTGCCGCTGCCTGGGGTGGATTCAATCACGACCTCTCCGCCGAGCTCCTCGGCACGCCTGCGCATCGCCGATAGACCAATATGCCCCAACCCCGCCGGCTTATTCTCCACTGCCTCGACATCAAAGCCGTCTCCATTGTCCACCACGTCCACGCGCACCTCATCCGGCGCATAGGTCACCGTCACCCGTGCCTTGCTGGCGTGGGCATGCTTGACGACGTTCCCCATCGCCCCCTGCGCAATCCGCAACAGTGCTGCTTCCACCTTCATGGGAAGTTGCTGGACATCGCCTTCAACGTCCACGGAAACATCAACCCCACCGGTGGCCGCGAAGTTATCCGCCATCCTGGTCATAGCTGATTCCAGGGAGGTTTCCGATAACGCCGCCGGCTGTAGTGCTGCGATCATGGCACGCGCCTCGTGGAGGTTATCCGCCGCGGTGCGCCGGGCGAGCTCAATGCGCTCCTGCGCCTTAGGGATATTCTCCTGGGCCAGGTCGCGGTCAGCGGCGTGCAGAAGCATCTGGATGGAGGACAGGCCCTGTGCCAGAGTGTCGTGGATTTCGTGGGCGATGCGCTGGCGCTCGGCTGTCATACCGGCCGTGCGCTCGGACTCCACAAGTTGCGAACGGGTCTTCACCAATTCTTGGTTCATACGGCTCAGCGCCCGGAAGGCATAGGTGATAGCGATCGTCACCAGGGCCGATACCGCTGGGCCCATGACGCCGCCGAAGGACAGCCCGCCCGGTACCTGCACCAGCACGGTCATCACTGTGGCCGCAATAACGCAAATGACGCCGGGGATCATCTCCAGTACGTAGAGGTACACAAAGTACAGGGAAAACACGAGGTAGATGGCCGCAGGCGCCACAGCCAAGTCGGCAAGCCACAATACCGTGAGGATGACTATCCAGCCATAACGCGCGATGCGCGGCAGCGTCTCCAAGTAGGCTGAGCCCCCGAAGTACACCACGGCGAAAGAAACCAAGAGCAGCAGGTTGAGCACGCCCTGCCACAGAGGTAGGCGCACCGTGGTAAAAATCGCCACCACCAGCAGCGTCGCCGTCAGGACGTGGATACCGTTGCGCAGGGCATCCGATTCAACCGAGCGCTGGTCTAGTGTGGACGTCATGCGCCACAGCCTACTTCCCCCGCTTGCCGCCTGCCTGATCGGCATCGGCTTCGCCGCCGCGGGGTGCTCGGATGCAGACGACCCCACCCCCAGCACCCCGGCCGCAAGCCCTGCGACACCCACCGACGCAGGCGATGGCCTGCCCATCGACGCCACAGCGGAGGTCAGCGACTGGGAAGACTGCCCCTATCTGGATACCCAATGGGTGGCCGATACGAACGGGCAGAGGATGACCCGGTGGGGCGTCGACAAGCGCTTTGGCACCCCCGCCTGTGTGTTCTGGTCCTACCCCGAGGAGCCACAAGTCACCGTCCTCATCCGCCAGATGCCCAGCGTGGAGGAAGCGCGCGCGGTCGTGGACTGGGCCGCCCCTGTCGAGGACACGGAGCTTGCCGAATTCGATGGCTGGTCGGGCGGGCGCGGCGTCTTTGAGGATCACTCGGTCTTCGCCGTGCAGAAGGACAACCACGCCGTGGTGGTGTGGTCGAACCAGCTGCAAACGCTCAAGCCCCAGCTCATAGCGCAGGAAGCGATCAAGCGTTTAGGCCTATAAGGCCTAAACGTATAAGGCCTAAGCATTTAATGGTCTAAACGGCAACGTCGTTATAGGGCATCTGCGCTGCTACCCAGGGAAACACAACCTCCATGAGCAGGAAGAAAACCCCTACGGCAAGGGCCAACGCCAGCAGGGCTTTTACCGCGGTGGGGCCGGGCAACAGGTTCCACAGTGCGCGATACATTAGTTCTCCTCCAAGACTGCGGGGCGGTCATTGTCATCTGAGCCGAGCGCTTTAGCCTCCCGGTCGGTCTCCATGGCGTGCACGATCATGCGCTCCGCATTGGAGAACTGCGGATGACACGTCGTGAGCGTAAGCAAGGATTCGCTCGGCTCAACGCCCTCCGCCCCGGGAACAGGCTGGAGCACGCTGACATCGCCCGGCAGCGTGATGTGGCGGCCCTGCACCGGCTGGTACTCCGGCTTGGCTTGCTGCTCCTGGCTGAAGCACTCCCCCGGGGAACTGTCGATAGGCAGCACGCGGTAGGTGATCCACTCCGTCGCAGTTTCGATGACGATGGCGTCGCAGGTGTGCAGGTTACCCAAGTCATTAAAGGGCGCGCCCTTGCCCACACGGTGCCCGGCCACCGCAAAGTTACCCGGCTCACCGGGCATCTGTGTCTCCGTGTAGCGCCCCGGTCCGCGCAGCAAATCATCCTCGTTGGTGCCTTCCAGAACCGCGAAAGCGAAATCCGAGCCGAAGGCAGGGATATAGAGGCGTGCGAATGCCTCACCGAGCTGCGGAGCATGGCCAGCGCCGCGCGGATTGTGCCACTCCTCTTGCAGCGTCTCGTTAGCTTCGTCCTGCAGCTTGCCGGAGGCGATGTTGGTCCAGTAGGACTCGTAAAAAGCAAAGAGCAGCAGCAGCACGCCGGCCGTCAGCATCAGCTCACCGATGACGGAGCCGACGGTCGTTCGCGTGCGTGCGGTGGGGTGGGGCATACTCACTACCCTAGCCTCCCTGTAACGTGTAAGTGCCCCACCACCCTGCAGAAAGAGGAGTAGGCGATGATCGAAATTTTCATGTATCCGGTCTCCGGAATCATGAAACTCTGGCACCTCCTGTTAGGTGCTTTCTTCTCCGGCTCCATGTCATGGATCCTCACCATCGTCTTCCTCGTGCTGACGGTCCGCGGGCTCATCGCACCGCTGAACTGGCTTTCCGTGAAGCAAGGCCGCATCGGAGCCCTCATGCGCCCAGAGATGACCGAGCTCAACGCGCAGCTCGCTCGGGCCGACACCGTCGATGAAGCCGTCGCCGTCCTTACGCAGCAGCGCGATCTCAAGAAGCGCTTTCAACACAATCCATTAGTGGGTTGCTTCCCAGCCTTCCTCATCATTCCCGCCTTTATTGGCCTCTACCAGGTGGTGCTCCGGGTTTCTGGCTCCACGCATGAGCCGGTGGGGATGCTCACGCTAGACGACGTCTCCTCTTTCCGCGCTTCCACCGTCTTCGGCGTTCCCCTCACCAATTTCGCCCGCGAGCACCGTGACTTGGTCCTGCCAATGCTCATCGCGGCACTCGTGTTTACCTCCCTCAACACGCTCATTACGCTCTACCGCGGCTACCTCACCACGCTTTTCGACGAAAAGATCCCTCGCCGCTTGCTGTGGTTTATGGCCCTCATGGTGGTTCTTATCCCGTGGATGTTGTGGATGGTGGCCTGGCACGGCCCCATCCCCGTGACCATCATCTTCTACTGGGGTTGTTCCTACCTCTTCACCCTGCTACAGACGGGCGTGTACGAAATCATTCTGCGCAAGCGCTACCCGCTGCCAGAGGCCGTCCACGAGCAGCGCCGCGCTAGCATACAGCGCTGGCGCACCAAGGAGAAGAAGCGGGAAAAGAAAGCGGCTAAGCAGCGGCTCAAAGAGGATCCGGGGCACAAGGAAGAGCTCGCCGCTAGCCGCAAGCGGCACTCGGAAATCGTGGCGGAGGCACGAAAAATTGTTAAATCGAATAGTCGGCAGGAGGAGCCGACAGAAGCCGAATAGCCAGCTGCTTGGCTGTTACGAGCGGGGCGACGTCGCGGGTAAGGCGCGCGCCGGCAAGCCCGCCATCAAGGAAGATGAGAATTTCGCTCGCCTGCTCCTCTGAGGGGTAGCCATTCTTAGCGTTGAGGAGTGCTGTGACCGTGGAATGCATCCACGTGCGGTGCTCGACGCAGGCGGCCACGATGCCGCGCTCGGCATCAGTTTCTGGCCGCGGATACTCGCCCGCAGCGTTGAGGAAGTGCGAGCCCCTGAATTCCATGGAGGGCTGCTCCTCGATGGCCTTGTCGAAGAAGGCCAGAATCTTGCTTTCCGGGTCTGTCGCGTCCTCGGTGCGCTTTTGCCAATCGGCGCGATATTCCTCATCAAGGGCCTCAACGTACGCGATAACGAGGGCGTCCTTAGAGCCGAAGAGGGAGTACAGCGATGCCTTAGCGACGTCCGCCTCACGCAGGATGCGGTCGATGCCGATCACGCGGATTCCTTCGGTGGTAAAGAGCCGCGTGGCGGATTCGAGCAGTCGGCTGCGCGGACTCGGACGATTGCGTCGCGACTTCTTTTCGGCCATTTCTTCTCCTCACATGACAAAACCGGTTCATCTACACAATATAGACAAACCGGTATGTATGCGAATTATTATTTCTTGCGGCCCGTAATGGCTCCCACAATCCACAGCAGGATACAGGCGCCGACCGTTGCCGTAATAATCATCAAGAACCAGCTATCACCAACGCTCTTATTAAAGAGCGCAAGCAAGCCGCCACCAATCAGGCCACCGATAACACCAACAATGAGGTTAGTGAACAGCCCCTGATCGCGCTTCATAATCTTCTCTGCGAGCCAGCCCGCAATAATGCCGACAACAATCGAACCAAAGAAACCGAGACCAAGTCCCATGTCACTCACTCCTTCTAGTAACAGTAAATAGCTTTTATTTACGTTCTCCCCACCGTACGCGTTAAAACACCAAAACGACTCGGGCTTACCACTTATCCAGTAAATGGGCCCGAATCGTTATAGCGGGGTTATGCGAAGGTTACTCGGAGTCCGGACGTACCACCATCATCGGGCACGGTGCGGACTGCAGTAGCGCGCGGGAGGTGGAGCCAAGCAGCATGCCCTTGAAACCACCACGGCCGTGGGAACCCACGACGAGAAGCTGGGCGCCCTCAGAAGCCTCTGCCAGCGCGCGAACCGGACGGTCGCGAGCAATAACCTTCTTGACCTGTACCTCCGGGTACTTTTCTTGGAATTCAGCGAGGCGCTCGGTCAGCAGCTCTGCCTGCTCCTTCTCCACCTCAGCCCACTCGGCCTGTGCGGCGGAGAGGCCGGCCAGGGAGGCCTGAACCTGCATATCCATCCAGGTGTGAACGGCAATGAGCTCCGCGCCGCGGGCATCGGCTTCCTTGAAGGCATAATCTGTTGCCTTCTGGGAAACCTCGGAGCCATCGACACCGATGACAACCGGACCATACTTGGTGGACTCAGTGACGTGGTTATCCTCACGGACCACGACAACCGGGCAGGAGGCGTGGGAAACGACGGATGCGGACACCGAGCCCATCACCATGCCGGACAGGCCGCCCATGCCGCGGGAGCCCATGACAATCATGGTGACGTCCTTGGACATCTCCAGCAGCATGTCAATCGGGGAGCCCTCAGCCACGGTGTGGCCAATCTTCAGATCCGGGGCAACCTTGTGGGCCTCGGCGCGGGCATCCTCGATCTTCTCTAGGGTTTCCGCCTGGAGGTCATCAAAAAGCTCCTTCGGCGGAACCATGCCTTCGGCGTAGAGGAACTGCGGCATCGTATAGCTCGATGCGATACGCAGCGGGATACCCCGCTTTACCGCGGTATTAGCAGCCCAGCGGACGGCGTTCTTCGACGCTTCCGAACCATCAACGGCGACGACGACAATGTCTTCCTTTGCCATGACCTTTCCTTTCGAAGTGCTTACACTTCCAGTCTAATACCTATTACTAGACCTGTGGGGTGGTAGCAGCGTCCGCGTTGGCGGGGAAGAGGATGTTGTAGGCGGCCACGACAATGTCACGGATGACGGCACCGATACCATTAGAGAAGAAATCGATGACGGGTGCGAGAATAGAGTTAAAATCCATGGGTCAAAGAATATCGCAAAAAAGGCGTGGCGCAACACCACTTCCTATCCGTGATGGGCTAAACCCCACCCACGCCCGCGTGCCTGAAGGTCCGATTACCGCGTGGAACTTCGTTCACCACCTCATCGTCACTCAGCGCCACCGTCACCCCGGCGACAACGAGGCCGCGCTACAGGCCCGCTTCGACGCAGACGAAGTTGTGCGCCAAGATGGTTCCCCTCTTCGCCCTGATAGTATTCTCGCCACCAACGCAATGGTGTACTTCTACCGCATGCCGGCTCCCGAAACTCCCGTCCCATACGACATACCAATCCTCTTTGAGGACGAGCACCTCCTAGTGGTGGATAAGCCGCCCTTCATGGCCACCATGCCCCGCGCCCGGCACATCACAGAGACTGCAACCGTGCGCCTGCGCCGGATGACGGGAAACAACGAGCTATCTCCCGCGCATCGTCTCGACCGGCTTACCTCCGGCATCCTCGTCTTTACGAAGGACCGCTCCGTCCGGGGCGCCTACCAAACGTTGTTTGCCGAGCGCCGCGTAAACAAGACCTACGAGGCCATCGCGCCGCTTGCCGACGTCTCCCCAGGCACCATTTGGCGCTCCCGTATGGAGAAGACCCCGGGGGAGCTGCAAGGCCGCATCGTCGAGGGGGAAGTCAATGCCATCACCGAGGTCGCCGGCGTGGTGCCCGTAGATAAGGCCCCCTACGAGTCCATCCACGGTTCACTACCAGAGCTCGGGAAGTACACCTTAAAGCCGCAGACTGGCAAGACGCATCAACTCCGATTGCACATGCTCCAGGCAGCAATACCCATTATTGGGGACCCCATCTACCCCGTCATCTACCCGGCAGAAGCCGAGGATATGCGAATTCCCATGCACTTGACGGCGACGCACACTTCTTTTGCCGACCCCGTAACCGGCTATACCCGTGAGTTTCACTCTCGATTACCCCTACATACCCATAATCTTCTTCGCCCGTAGTTTTGGCCCCAGTACCCAAAAAGGCTGGGCCAAGCAACACTGCTGCCAAAGAATGAGGACGGAATTAGACCAGCACTCAAACCATTGCCTTTGACATGTTGGTCCGATAGCCTAGGACATCCCTATAATTCCCTATCCGAAAGGAACTGACACGATGAAGAAGTCCCTAGCTATCATCAGTGCCGCCGCACTTATGGTCACGGCGACACCCACAGCGACAGCCGAGGACGGGCTAGTGAACAACGCTCGACAAGGATCGTCTACTGATCTCAATGAACTCGTCGTCTCTCAATGAACTCGTCGTCGACTCCCCCTTCTACGACATTATCGCTATTCCAGTCACGCTCTCATCGCTCGCTCTTTCGTTCCTGGGCGTCCCTCAGTGCGGTTTGCACGACACCCGCGGTTGCGAGAAGGGCTAAGTACCACCGTCACCAAAGACAGCGCCTGTTCCTGTTTCCTGTAGATTTGGCCTTCGGCCCGCTTTTGCTGCGGCTGGGGGCTATTTTTGTTGTTCTCTACGAGGCAAACCCATCACTTGGGCGATGCGCCTAGGTTCAAGAATGCTGTAGCCTGCAAATGGTCCGGGGATGAGTGTCCTCAGCCGGCAAAGCTGTGTTGCTTGTTTGGGCGGCGGTGGATTCTTTGTGCTTGAGATAATTAGCGCGTATGACTCGTGCTCGGATCCGTTGCGGTCTATAAGCGCAGACGTGGAGACGTGGATGTGCAGCACGCAGGTCTGTGTTTTCGGGTTTGTGCTTTTGGGTTTTCTAGATGTCGCTTCCGGCTGCCGGATATGGCAGCACTGCTGTGCGACTGGCTTAGGTTGCCTTCAACGACACGTATACTCGCCCCCAGTGTTGCTTGGGGTGCGATGCGAAGGCCCGAAAACGCACCAAGAGCCTAGACATGGTGTGTCTAGGCTCTTGGTGAGATATATTTAGTTGTTTGTTTTGTTTGGTGTCGGCGGTTTCTTACTCTCCCACA
>NZ_KV794722.1:0-31037 GCF_001808895.1 Corynebacterium sp. HMSC070E08 | reverse complement strand
TCGGTTTATCCACACGAAATGTCCCTTAAGCCCGATTTTGTCGGTACTTAGTCGGTAGTCGTGGTCTGGTTTGATGTCTACTTATCTGCATTCACCCCCATTAAGGGTGAATCTTCAGATCAAAACTTGAAATGTTTTATAAACAGTATTACCTAACTTAGGTAAGCCTTACCTTTCCTGCTGTTCATAAATCGAGGTTTACTATGACCCAACAGTCCTCTACGCCCGCACGGAGTACAAGCTCATCCAGTGGGTCGACGGCACGTTTAAACACCAGAGATCTCATCAACGCTGGCATCTTTGCTGCACTTTACTTTGTAATCACCTTTATAAGCGGAATGATTGGATTCGCAGGACCACAATTCATGTTTATTGGATGGTTTATCGCGGCAATCGCAAACGGAATCGTGCTAGCGCTTTATGCCGTCCGCACGTCCAAAATGGGTGCTTTCACCCTCGTCGGTGGTATTAACGGATTAGCATTCATGCTCACCGGACACTACTTCTGGACCTTGCTGGGAAGCATAATTCTTGGGTTTATCGCAGATTTGATTATTACAAAAAGCCACCTCAGTATTGCCAAGTCCTTCCCTATTGCCTACGGCATCTTCTGTGTCTGGATTTCTTTGCCTTTTATCCCGCTAATTCTGGATACGGACTCATACTACGTCGATATCGCAGACCAAATGGGTCAAGAATACGCCGATGCTATGTCGGATATCTTCCAGCCATGGACCATTGGAGTACTGGCCATTTGTGCGCTCATCGTCGGCTTTATCGGAGGAAAGGTCGGAGTTCGCGTCAGCCGCAAACACTTTGAAAGCGCTGGTCTCCTGTGAGCCTGCAAAAACAGGGCGTGCTTCATCGATCTTCGATCGATCCACGGACCGTGCTGCTTTCTGTTCTAGTAATCAATGCGGTAGCTCTCAGCCACGGCCACCTACCGACACTGCTGATTTCTATCGCTTTCAGCTCCATCGCACTAGCTACAGTAAAGCCACACTATGGTCTTATTTGCCTGTTCGCTTTTGCATTATCCTATCTAGGGTATTGGGGCCTATTACAGCTTCCTGGCTCCACATTTTTCGCTTTTTCAGCGGCAATTTTTTCGTGGCTAAGCCGTTTTGTCATCAGCATGTCCATCGGCGCATTCGGCTTGCTCACTCTCACACCATCCACGTTGACCTCAGCACTGCGGGACCTGCGTTTACCAGGCTGGGCCACCATTCCACCGGCGGTTTTCCTGCGCGTTTTGCCGATAATCGTGGCAGAAGCCAAAGCGATCCGCGATGCCATGGTCCTTCGGGGTCTCCAGCCTGGAGTAAAAAGCTGGATCACACAGCCCACACAATCGTCCGCGATGCTGATCATCCCCCTATTAGGCGCCGTCGTCCGCGCTGGTGATGAGCTCGCTGCCTCTGCTCTTGTCCGCGGATTGGGAGGCCCCACACGCCCAACCACCACCGCCGATCTTTCCTTCAAGCTTGTCGATGCAACTGCACTAGCTGGGTTGGGCCTCATTGTTGCCTCTGTCTGGCTCCCCACGGAGGTCCACTTATGAACGAACGCAGTATCGCAACCAGTGTAAACGCCCACAACGCTTCTTTTACATATCCATTGGGCGCTCGGCCAGGCATTCAAGGTGTATCTGATGTGTCTTTTTCTGTCTCTCCAGGACAGTGTCTACTGATTACCGGTGATTCCGGATCGGGAAAGTCCACGGTACTCAAGTTGATCAACGGACTCATCCCCCATTTCAATCCAGGAGAGCTACTAGGCGCCATCACTATTATAAAGGATGACCAGGCTTTTAACCCTGCGGAAGAACCGCTGTCCCGAGCCATCGAGTTCAGCGCCTCAGTATTCCAGAATCCAAGGACACAATTTTTCACTGAAAGCGTCAATGCAGAATTGGCCTTCGGGCTAGAAAACCTTGGTGTGGATCCCACAGAAATTGAGTCGAGGATTCAATCAGCGGTCGAGCTACTAGGCATTAACGATCT
Organism: Corynebacterium sp. HMSC070E08; assembly: GCF_001808895.1. Lineage (NCBI taxonomy): Bacteria > Bacillati > Actinomycetota > Actinomycetes > Mycobacteriales > Corynebacteriaceae > Corynebacterium > Corynebacterium sp. HMSC070E08. Next base: position 29,034 of record NZ_KV794722.1, on the reverse strand, counting down.
TCGGGGCCGGCGATTCAAAGAATTATCCGGTGGACAGTTACAAAACGTGGCATGCGCATGCGCGCTTGTGTCCCCGGGCAGTCTCGTGCTTCTCGATGAACCCACGTCCAATCTCTCCATGGAAAGCATCGATATTCTTGCACGCGCGCTACACCGCTTGAAGGAATTAGGCACAACGATCATTATCGCTGATCACCGCCTCTTTTTCTTAAAAGATATCGCTGACCAAGTTATTTACTTGACTCAGGGAAAAATAACGCGGAGTTTCCACGCTCAGGAGTTTTATGCCTTAGACGAACCCGAACGCAAACAATTGGGGCTACGCAGCTTACACCACGTTCCCCTGCCCGCGAGCGTGCCGGTACCACCCACGCTCGAAAACGCCGATCCCCAGCGGAGCGGACTCGAGTTAAGCAACATCTGTTTTTCTTATGGCGCACATGAGGTATTAAACATTGACCACGCATTTTTCCCCAGCGGCGAAGTCACCGCCTTAATCGGGCCCAACGGCGCTGGAAAAACCACCCTCGCCAGGATCATTTGTGGTCTTGCTTCTCCCAAACGCGGCGGTAGTCTCCGTTTGAACAGCAAACGAGTAGGAGCGGCTGCCCGCAGACGTGCCGCGTACATGGTGATGCAAGATGTTGGCCGCCAATTATTCGCAGCCACCACCGAAGAAGAAGTCACGCTCGGACTGGCAAAGAAGAAGCGGGACCACATCGATGTCAATGAGATTCTCCATCGCCTCGATCTGGCAGGAATGGCCCAACGGCATCCGCAGTCTCTGTCCGGTGGGCAACGGCAACGCTTAGCCATAGCTTCAGCCCAAGCCGAGCAAGCAGCGATCTACATCTTCGATGAACCTACCTCTGGCGTGGGCTGGCGCCAACTGCAATCCATCTCTGCGCTACTTCGATCTCTTGCAGCAAGCGGAGCAGTGGTCATCGTCATCACCCATGACCACGAATTCATCCAAGAATCAGTCACCAGAATCATCGATATGACTGACATCAACAAGAATTGAGAAAGAAATGTCTGAACTAAAACAAAGTTCCACAGAATCAAGCGGAACCCACGCACCAGAATCACACGGTGCGTCACCGGAAGAAGAGGCTCGCGCAAAACTAAAAGCCGGCCAGGTCGCTCTAAAAAAACTACTGGCCCCAGTGCAAACAACCATCTACTTCGCACAGTTTCTCGCGCTTATATCCTCGGTACTCGCCGTAGCACCCTACGTCGCGTTGGTGGCACTGGGAAATGCTCTAATCGACGGCAATACTGATGACGTCGCGTCCATTGTGAAATGGCTACTTGCTGCATTTTTGGGCCAGCTATTCTTCTATTTCCTTGCCCTTGCAATCACCCACTTCGCTGATGCAAAGTTGGTGGGGATTAACCGGCGCCGAATTATTACCGCTATTGCGAAAGCACCACTCTCGTGGTTTAGCCAGACTAATTCCGGCAAAGTCCGCAAAGCCGTCGAGGACGATACGTTAACTCTGCACACCCTGACAGCCCATGCTCCTGTAGAGAAGGTCGCCGCGATCTTTACGCCCCTCGCGCTTCTGGTTTATGCCTTTATCTTGGATTGGCGCCTTGGTCTACTTTCTATTGCCACTGTGCCCATTTTCCTAGCAATCCAAGCATATTCAATGAAAGATATGGGCACAAAAACTGCGGAAATGGATAATTATCTGGGTGAGGTCTCTGCGACTGCGGTGGAGTTCTCCGAAGGTATTTCCGTCGTCAAGGCTTTCGGCACCGTTGGCAAAGCCCACGCTCGATATCGCGAAGCTGCCCAAAAATTCGCGGAATTCTATTACGAGTGGGTACGTCCGCTTCTGCGTGTTTCCGCAATCTCAGAGTCTGTGGTGGCGGTTCCTGTCCTCATCCTTATCAATCTAGGAGTGGGTTCCCTGCTGATAGCTGGTGGCTATGTCACGGTCGCTGAAGTCATCGCAACAACGTTAATTGCGCTGGTGCTCCCGGGCACGATTCAAACCGTCGGCCAAATGATGTGGTCTTACCAGCTCGCTGGCAATGCGGCGTTGCGCCTTGATGAAGTCATGACAATTTCCCATGTGAAAGAAGGCCAAAAGAGCCTCGACGCCAATAGTCAAGACATGGAGGTGGAGTTCCATAAGGTCAGCTTTAGCTACGCCCCAGACACACCAGTCCTCCAAGACTTTTCTGCGCAACTAAATGCAGGCACTGTCACGGCATTGATTGGCCCCTCCGGGTCTGGCAAATCCACAGCAGCAACGATGTTGGCGCGTTTCCAGGATCCAGATTCGGGCACAATCACTATCAACAACGTGGATATCCGTGATCTCACTTTCGACAGTTTGTACCGCACTGTGGCTTTCGTCTTACAAGATCCTCACTTACTGCGTATGAGTATTCGGGAAAACATTCGCCTTGCACGCCCAGAAGCCCGCGATGAAGAGATCTGGCAAGCCGCAGAGGCTGCGCACATAGCTGCTGATATTCGCGCTTTACCGGCTGGGCTCGACACCGTTGTTGGTGAGGACACCTCTTTATCCGGTGGACAACAGCAACGCATTTCTATTGCCCGGGCAATCATTACCAATGCCCCAATCTTGATCCTAGATGAAGCTACTGCGGCAACTGATCCTGACTGCGAAGCAGAAATTCAAGCAGCTCTAGCCACACTCGTCAGAGGCAAGACCGTCTTAGTCATCGCCCACAAGCCGGAGTCCATCCAAGGAGCAGACCAAATAATCTGCCTCAAGCCTATGAAGGATAATTCTCATGTCTAATGCCACTACGCCTGTTAGTTCGCGTCTTCGTGATCCGCTACTCACTCGCAGTGTCAAAAAGCTGCAAAGTCCTGTAGGCCATAAGCTCAATAAAAGGTATGCTTGTCTATCGCTTATCGTTGGCGTGCTTGATGGCCTCGCCGTTCTCACGCTCGTGCCACTTACAAAGGCACTCGATGGGGATACGACGATCGCACCATGGATGTGGACGCTTTTGGCAATTGCGCTCGTAGCTTTTGCGCTACGATTTTTCGCAACCATGGCCTCTTACCACACGGCCTTGGATTTCATCCGAGCCGCGCACACGACTGTGGGCGATAAATTAGCAACGCTACCGCTCGGCTGGTTCGTACCGGCTAATACCGGCGGCCTATCTCGCCTCGTTTCAGATCGCTTTATGGTGGCGGCCGAGACCATTGCGCATATTCAAGGAACGATATACCGCGATAGCGCGGCACTTGTCACCTTGTTAGTAGGAGCGTGTTTCTGGAACCCGAAGCTGGGCTTGGTCCTTCTTATCATCGCACCATTGGCGCTCGTGGTGATGCAGTTGGCTGCATGGATTCGTGAGAAAGCATCGAACCGCGCACTGGGGCCGAGTAAAGAGCTCTCCCAGCGCATCGTAGAATTTGCTAACCGTCAACCAGCCCTGCGCGCGGCAGGACAATCACAAGTTTTTGCGCCACTAGAGCAAGCGCTAGAAATCGACCATAAAGCACGAATACGCGAGCTATGGGTATCCACATTAGCTTTGCTACTCAACGGCATAGTAGTGCAGATCTTCATTGTGGCTCTCATTATGGTCTCCGCGGATCTTGCCGTTGAAGGCGCCCTATCGCCACTAGAAACAATTGCGATCATCGGAATCAGCTTGAGGTTTACCCGCACGCTTGAGCAGCTGGGTTCTTCTTTCGTCGGTTTAGATGCCGGCCGTATCGCGCTCACAGAAACTGAGCTCATCACCGATGCCCCCTCCCTACCGGAACCCACTACTCCGCGCCCAGGCGATGGTTCGGGAAGTGTAGAGCTGCGTAATGTCACGTTTGGATACGGCGATAAACCAGTATTGGTAGATATCGCTTTCCATGCTCGACCAGGCACCGTTACCGCCATTGTCGGTCCTTCTGGCTCCGGAAAGACCACAATTGCGCGCCTTATTTCGCGATTCTGGGATGTAGATTCCGGGGCGGTGATGGTTGACGGCGTAGATATCCGCGAGCTTGGAACCGAACAGTTAATGTCCAGACTGTCCATGGTTTTTCAGGATGTCTACCTCTTCGACGACTCGTTAATCGCTAATATCCGCGTTGGTCGTCCCGACGCCTCCGATGAGGAAGTCTTCCGCGCAGCTGATCTTTCAGGCGTGACTTCTATTGCCAACCGCCTAGGGTGGCATACTCCTGTTGGTGAAGGCGGGCGGCTTCTATCCGGTGGTGAACGCCAGCGTGTATCTGTAGCTCGCGCGCTTCTCAAGCAAGCGCCGATTGTACTCTTTGATGAGGCGACCTCCGCGCTCGATGCAGAAAATGAGGCAAACATTCTTGCTGCGATGGACGAGCTACGGGAGCAATCTACTTTTATTGTCATCGCCCATAAGCTGGATACAATCAAATCTGCTGATCAAATCGTAGTCTTGGATGAACACGGGCAAGTCAGCCAGCTAGGCACGCATTCTGAGCTTTCCGATGTCCCCGGTATCTACCGTCACTTCTGGCAGCAACGCAAAGCAGCACGCGGGTGGAGAATCAGTTCGGGACGCGATTAACGCGGGCACCGAGATCGGCGTTGTTTGCGGGGGCACCCTTCTCCGCCGCAGCACGGAGCACCCTAAGTGCACCGACAAAGCTCGAAGCGAAGAATGCAGTAGCGGCTACGAGCGACCACTGCGCGGCGTTGGCCATGCCTTCGCTTAAGGCCCACACCACTGCCCCAGGCGCACGGTGGTTTGCGTTGCGGAGGCTTGCCCGGAGTCATCGACGGGAATATCCCGCAGCATCGTGCCGGTCAGCTGCGCGGAGGCGAACCCTAGGCCCAAGCCGTACAGGGTCAGCGGCGCGGCGATGATCCAACCATTCGTATCCGGCCCCATAAGCAGGACGAGGATAAGGACGCCGACGGCTTCCAAGCCGGGCCCAATGAGCACGGTGCCAGGCGCCCCGTACCGTGCCGCGACGTGGGGGCTGCTGCAACGGAGAAGAATGCACCGATTGCCGTGGCTGCCAGCACCAGGCCAGACAACACCGTGCAGAGGTCCAACGTATTAATCAGGTACAGCAGCAACACGAAGATGATGGCAAACTCGCCGATTGCTACCGCACCAGCGGTGATATTGTCCCACGAGAACGTGGAATAAGAAAACAATTCAAGATACAACAGCACCGAGCGGTGACCCCGCTCGCGGTGCTTTTCCGACCTGATTAACAGCGCGAAGCCCACGGCCGAAACCGTGAGCCCTAGCGGAACCGGTGAAATAGCCGCGTTTTCGAACCAGGTCCAGCCAAAGAAGCTGAATGAGGATTGGGGCTCCCACCAGCCTAGGTCGGGCCCTCGATAATCGCGAATACCAGGACACCCATTCCGTCAGTGCACCACCGGCAAGGGTCCGACCGCTGCCGCACCGGAAATTACCGCGCCCCACACACCAAAGGCTGTTGCGCGGTATTTGCCGCGGAATACGGTTTACCCGTGGAAAGCGTGGAAGGCATGATGAACGCAGCACCGATTGCCTGTACTGCGCGCGCGGAGATCCACGTGGCGGTCGAGGTAGGAAATCCCGCCAATACGCTGCCTGCCACGAATATTGTCAGGCCGGTGAGGAAGGCGCGCTTGCGTCCCCAGGTATCCGCAATCTTGCCCCGTCGCAGAGCAGCTCCGCCAGTAGCACCGCATAGAGGCTGTTGACCCACTGCGCCTGCGTCAGGTTGAGCTGCAGGTCAGTGATGATTGAAGTGTCCCTGTTTTGTCCCGACTGAGTAGATAGGACAAAACCTGGGGCACTTTAACTCCAGAACCGAGAGCCGTTCAGCCTAAACGTGTCATTCTCCGTGAATAGTGGACGAGAATTCACAGTTTTCGCCTGCCATTTACCGTGAATGACATCAAGCACTGACGCTGGGACACGTCAGGCTCAGACGGCCTGAGCCTTTTCGTTGATGCGCGCTACACATTCAGTCGGGTTCTCCAAGGAAACGATGAACCGATCGAAATGCTCGTCTTTAAGCTCGATGACAACGGCATTCTCATAGCCGCTAATGTTCCAGAAATGTCGGCCGCCATCCGCGTGGAAGGTGCCCGCTAGCTTCTGTCCACTGCGCAGCCCCGGCGCACGAAAACCTTTTGGCTCATGCTTCATGCCAGGGTCATGGGTAGCGCCTCGCACATGCTCCCACGGAACCTTGATACTGCCGGTCAACGACCAGAGCTTATCTAGCCCGAGTGGTTCGACGATGAGTTCTGTTTCTGTCAGAGTGAGTTTGTTGTTCATGATGCCTCCCCTTAGTGTTTGCGTCCTTGTGCACGGGCGAGCGCATGCTGCCCTAACGATTCCGGGCCCGTGAAGCACAGTTCATAAGCCCGCTGGATAAGCTCGCGTAAATCCTTACTGACTGGCGCCACCTCAACCAGTGCCACCACCACGAAGTCCTTTGTCGCATCCGATACTCGGCCGCCTTCAGCTTCAGCGCACACCGTTTCAGCTGCTGCACGAAACAGTCCATGCTTCGAGCCATAAAGGTTGTAGAAGCTGGACCGGTTAAGTCCCAGTTGATTCACCACATCATCCACTGAGACTGCAGTGAATCCGTTCGTGCCAAATAACGCGATCGCGCCGGCAAGAACTTCTTTTTCATTGAATTTACGAGGCCGTCCCATAAGTTTCACACTACTCATTCCAGAATGGTTTGTCCATAACTAGATTGCCGTTGGCCACGCAGCGAAGCCGCTTCATCGAAGCAACGTTTCTAACAAATAGTGACCGCCGCGAAATGTAGCAACACAACAGAAAATCCCCCGTCTCACTGTGAGACGGGGGATGGAGGTTAGTGGGCTGAGCTCTCTAGTTCAGGCCCGGAATCTTCGGCAGCTGTGGCTGTGGGATGTTCAGACCGAAGATGCGGTTGATGGTGGGAATGAGGCCGTAGGCAGCACCGCCAAGGACTGCGATGACTGCCAGGATTGGAGCAATAATCTTCGCGCCGCGGCTCGAGCCGGCGAAGAAGGCCGCAGCCATGTCGTCGGCGGAAGGTTCGTTGGTGTGAGTCGGTTCAGTGGGCTTGGTTGGCTCGCTAGGCGTCGTGGTGGAGGTGGTCGGCCCTTCCTCCTTTGCGGCAGGGCGGGCGGTGAGCCACTCATCGGAGTCCAGAACGCCCTGGGTCAGGCGGGTCTCACCAATCCAGCCGTACCACGGGTCCTGCGGCTTGCGGTTATCAAAGCCAGCGCCCATGACCCACTGCAGGTCGCGCGGGAGGAGACCTTCAGCGCCCTTGGCGTTGCGCAGGATCGGTGCGCCGTTGATGAACATCTCAACGGTGTCGGAATCCGGCTTGTTCACCACAGCGATGTGCATCCACTCATCGGTGGGCACCTCGTGGGACCACACGGTCGAGCCTTCGCCTTCCTTGGGCTCCGCCCACCAGCGCAGCTCACGCAGGTTGGAGATGCCGAACATGACGGTGGGGTCGGTGTCCTCGGAGCCGTCGACAAGCTCAGCAATGCTGGAGTCGCGGGAGAGCGCACTGCCCCAGCCGTGCTCAGAGCCGTTGAAATCCTTCGGAATCTTCACAAAGGACTCGAAGGTGTAGCCCGCGGAAGTATCGACCTTGTTGATCTCAGCGCCTTCCTTGGAACGGAACTCCGCCATCGCGGCCTTGCCGGCTGGGTCGGACCAGTAGAGGGAACCAGAATCAGAAGACAGCGGGTGGTGATCCTTGGTGTAGGTGATGCGCTCACCCGTGTTGGAAGGACCACCCTCGCGAACGAGGTCGCCGGCACCGTCGGAACCGAAGGCATCCGGAATGATTGCACCTTCGGTGGCCACGTCGCCGTCGGCAAGCTGCTTGCCGTCCTTGTTCTTGGTCTGACCTGGGCGCCAGTGGAAGACGGTCTTGTCGGACTTCACGAAGTCGTTCGGGCCCTCCGGAAGCTGATCCTTCGGGATGGTGTACGGGGTGTAGCCTTCCTCCGCGATGTCGCGGGCCTTCTGGCCAAGGTCTGGGTCATTCTCATCGCCGATGGTCCAGTCTGGGGCAAAGTCGGCGAAGCGCTCCTTGAAGTTGAGCGGCACGTGGTAGCTATCGCCCTTGCCGTCGAGGATGAGCTTGTCGAACTGCGTGAGCTCCTTCGCCGGTTTCTGCGCCACCCACGGGGACAGGGCGGTCATCTCCAGTTCATTGCCGGAGAGATCAAACTCGAGCACACCGAGCAGGCCGTTACCGCCTTGGTAGGCCATCTGGTAGTCCTGCAGGATACCGATGACGTCGTGGCCAGCATCGTTCTTATCCACGCGGTAGCCCGCGCCGTGGTGGTGGCCGCCCATGGTGAGGAAAATCTGGTCGTTCTTCTTGATGAACTTGTTCCACAGGCCCTCGCCGTAGTCCTCAGAGTAGAAGACTTCACCAGCACCATCGATGTTGAGTACCTCATGGCTGGTGAGGATGACTGGCAGGTCCGGGTGTGCGTCGAGAACATCCTGGGCCCAGTCCAGGGCCTCATCGTCCGCGCGCCAGGCCAGCGCCAGGACCAAGTACTTCTGGCCTTCTGCTTCAAAAATGTGGTACTCGGAATCATTGTTGACCGCAGTGTGGCGCTCTCGGAAGGTCTCCGGGTTAGCGTTCTTGGCGCGCTCGGCGCTGAAGTAGTCGTTGTACGGGTGCGCTGACTTATCCTCAATCATGTCGTGGTTGCCCGGCAGGATGGAGTAGTTCAGGTCGGAGTCATCGAGGACCTTCATGGCCTCATCGGCGACCTTCCACTCCCCCTCGACATCCGCTTGGTCCACGACGTCACCGAGGTGCGTAGCGAAGTCCATGTTGAGCGCTTCCTGGTTCTTCACCAGCCACTCGACCTGCGCCTTAAAAGGTTCACTGCCGTAGCGCGCCTGGGCCAGGTTGCCGGTCTCCGGAGTGGAGTACCGGGAGTAGAACTGAGTATCCGGCAGCACTCCGATGCTAAAACGCGAGCCCATGCCCTCCTTTGGTTCATCAGCAGAAGCAGGAGCAACCAAGAAGGTTCCGGCCACCGAAACGGTGAGCACAGTGCCGAGAAAGCGGCGAGTAGTCATAGTTCTTCCTATACGAGTGAGGGGATGGATTTATTGAATTGAAAGAGACGAAGAAAAGGATATGTTGCGCAGTTTGCACCCATGTGGCCGCAATATTAATTTCTTTTTAAATTGCGAACGGCCACTAGGATGGCGGGCATGAGCGAAGTCACCAAAAAGTACGGAGTCGACGTCACCCGCGTCGATACAGGCCATTACCGCGCAACGAATGCTGACGGGGCAAGCCTCGAGTTTGGAACCGGTGAGGGCCTTTTGAGCCCGGTGGAGCTACTCCTGGCCGCAGTAGCGGGCTGCTCGGCGGTCGACGTCGACGTGGTCACCTCCCGGCGCGCAGAACCAGAGCTTTTCGACGTCCACGTGGACGGTACCCGCATCAACGAAGACGGTGCCTCACGGCTGAGCGACATCAACGTGGAGTTCTCCCTCCGTTTCCCCGATACCGATGCCGGCCGCCAAGCGCAGTCCATGATTGAGCGCCTGGTCCGCATTTCCCACGAGAAAGACTGCACGGTTTCCCGCACGGTGGAGAACCCCACCACCGTCACCTTCCGCACGAAAGAAGCTTAAGCAAAAGGGTTGTCCATCGCCGTAAACATTTGTCCGGCAGCATCACTAAATAGATTGCGGCCAGCGCGCGTTGTGTCGCCGCGGTAGCGCTCAAGGTTCGCCTGCGCCATATAGTCCGGCTCATCGCCCTCAACCTCTAGCCAGGGATGCGGGCAGGGATCCACCATGCGGCGCGTGTGCCCCTGATGCGGTGACGCCAGCATCGTGCGAATATCAGCTCGTGCTTGATCCAGCTCTCCGAGAGCCTTGGGGCTAAATGACGTTTCGACCGGGCCCGAACCTTGCAGCCCTAGATGTACTGACCGGGGACGTTGGTCAATCGGGAGATGGGCGGCTGGTAGTCGCAGGCCGTGTGCGGCCGGTGGTGGTTGTAGTGGTGGAGCCAGTCAGCGAGTGCGTCGCGACGCTCCTGCTCGCCGGTGTAGCAGCGAGCGTAAGCCCATCCGTCGGCCATTGTGCGATGGAAGCGTTCGACCTTGCCGTTGGTTTGCGGCCGGTAGGGGCGGGTCCGCTTCGGGGTGATGGACAGCTCCTCGCAGGTGCCGCGCCACAGGTGCGAGCGGTAGGCACCGCCATTGTCTGATAAGACTCGTTCGACAGTGACGCCACGATCGGTGAACCACTCGACCGCACGGTGCAGCACAGCGACCGCAGTGGTGGCGGTCTCGTCGTCGTGGGCCTCGGAGTACGCCACTCGTGAGTGATCGTCGATCACGGTGTGGATGAAGGCGTACCCGAGCTTGGGATCGCGCCACTTGTTCTTCGGCTTGTCGGGGGTGGCGGAACGGTTCTTCTCTCCTTGGCGGCGGCCCACGTAGCGCCAGCCACCGCCATCGGGGATGTTCCCGAACTTCTTCACGTCTACATGGACGAGGAAGCCAGGGTAGCGGTGTTCGTACCGGCGAACTAGCTCGCCAGTGGCGCGGTCGAGGTAAGCAAGTCGGTTCAATCGAGCCGAGCGCAGGATGCGGTGCACGGTCGATGGAGCGACACCGACGCGCACGGCGAGCTGAACCGGTCCTTCTCACAGCCTCATTCGCAGGCTGATACAGCGCTTCGTGACTGCGAGCGATGTCTTGGTCGGTGAGTTCTTCGGGCGCGAGGACCTGTCCTGCATGGACTCGCCGGACAGATAGCGGTCGACCTTGAGTCGGTGGCGAGGTGTGAGAGCGGCGTTCGCGTGCGTCGTCATCGGACCGGCTCCCACTGGAATCGCCACCGGCCGACGAGAGCAGCGACAGCGAGTACAACGCACTGAAGAAACACCGGCATGATCATGGCGGCTAGTGGGTCGCCGTCCCACGCGTGTTGAGCGGCTTCGACGAACCAACGGACGGGTGAATACTTAACGATCTGCTGAATCGCCGACGGCATCGCCGCCAATGGCGTAAAGGCTCCGGATGTGAGCATGAGCAGGATCATGAGCACGTTCCCTATGCCCGTAGCGGCAGTGGCGGACGAATAGAGCGCCGCAAGCGCGCAACCCACTGCGAGGAAGGTGCTGAGCCCGATGAGGCACACGGCCAGGACACCTGGGACGTGGCTAGGCATGGGCACCCCGAAAACCCCGATCCCAATCGCCAAAGCGGTGAGCATGCCCGCAATACCTACGACGAAGTGCGCGGTGAGGCTCGCTGCGATGAAGGTGGAACGACGCAGCGGCGTAAGACTCAGGCGTCGGAGTGCGCCCGTGTCACGAAGGGTCAGCATCGCCACGGGCACCTGGAGGACCCCGGTCATGGCGAGAACGAGAGAGGCGAAGGCGGGCAGGGTCGCATCGAGGAATCCCCGTCCACCGAACTCCGGTCGCGGATCGTTACCGAAGATCACACCCAAGGCCAGCACCAAAACCGGCGCGAAACCGAAAGAGAAGAACAGGCCTACAGGGTCGCGGCGCTGGGAGCGCCATAGGGCTTTGAGAAGGGCTCGATATGCGTTCATGCCGCCTGCTCCTCGGTAGTGATGTGTCGACCGGTGAGGGCCAGGAAGACGTCTTCAAGGCCGGGGGTCGTCGTGCTCATGCTCGTTACGGTGATGCGGTGTGCCGCCAGTGCAGCAAGGACGCCCTGCAGCCCGTCCGCAGCGCCGCGGATGGTCAGTTCCCGTCCTTCTGTTCGAGCGCTGGTCACGCCAGGAACTCCGTTGAGGTCGAACTCTGCGCTAGGCGACGCCGACAGGATGAGCTTCGCCGTGGTGTCACCGGCATGTTGCTGGATGAGGGAAGCCACTGTGTCCAAAGCAATCAACCGGCCGTGGTCGATGATGGCTACACGGTCACATAGCCGTTCGGCCTCCTCCATGTAGTGGGTTGTGAGAACGACCGTTGCACCGCTATCGCGGACGTGCTCGACGGTGTCCCACATGTTTCGACGTGACTGAGGATCGAGAGCGGTGGTGAGCTCGTCCAAGAAAGCGAGCCGGGGGCGGTTGATCAACGCGAGGGCGACGAACACTCGTTGACGCTCCCCACCCGAGAGCCTGTCAACGCGGGCGTTGGCCTTGTCCTTGATCCCCAGATCCGTCAACAGTTCGCGCCAAGGCCGCGGGCGCTCGTAGAAGGCGGAGTAGAGCTCGAGGGCGTCCTGCACAGTGAGGCGAGGTGGCAGGGCCGCGCTTTGCAGCTGGACCCCAATTTGCTGAGCCAACGAGTGCTGGTCTTTGATGGGGTCGCAGCCGAGCACCTCGACGCGCCCAGACGAAGGGCGGTCCAGTCCTTCCAGGCAGTTCAACAGGGTCGTCTTACCAGCACCATTCGGGCCCACCACCCCGAAGACCTCTCCTTCACGGACCTCGAAGGAGACGTCTTCGAGGGCAGTGAAGCTGCCGAAGTTGCGGCTGACAGCCGCACAGCTCACGACGTTCTTCATTCCTCATCACCCTCTGAGTCCACGGGGGTCTGATGGCCAGGCATCGCCTGCATGACGATCTGATCGAGCGTCTCCTGGCGCATCAAAGCGATCCCTTGGTTCGCGTCAGCGAGCAGGAGCAGGGTGTCGCCCGGGTGGATGTCGAAGAGCTCCCGCGCGCCCTTGGGGATGACGATCTGTCCCTTGGGGCCGACCTTGACTGTCGCGGCGTACTTGCCCGGTGGGGGCGTTTGATCCATGTCCATGCTGACCTCCTGGTTGGTGCCACAAGTATAACAAGTGGCACCAATATAACAAGTGGCATCAACCAGGAGGTGACCTCACGGCACGTAGTCGATCAACGTGTCCGGCCAGTACACCTAGAACCTCAACCTTGAGCATGCTGTAGCTAAAGAAACCTGAGGGGACAGAGGGGTTGCACATATTCGCTTTGTCGAATGCCAGCACCTCATCGTTATCAAAATGCACAATAATGCCTTGAGGGGTAATGAAAAGCCACGCCTCGTGTTCCATGTCGACCTCAACTCGGTAGAACCCCACGAGCGGCTCATCAGGCTCCAAAAGGCCATAGACATTGAATGGAATGCTGCCCACCCCACCACACTCGGCGTAGCCGTGATCCCAAAGGTATTTTTCGTCGCTCTGCACGAGCATCTTGCCCAGCCCACGGAGGAAGTCGGAAACCAGCCCACCGTATTGCGCAGCCAGCGGCTTATGCATGCGCAGATACCCGGAGCGGATCTCAAAGGTGATGGGATAGGTCAGCGGGATCGACTCAATGAAGTACTCATCTAGCGACATTCGACCTGCAGCCAATTCCACAAACTCATCGACAGGAAAGAGATGCTCGGCCACGAAGACACTGCCTTCTTGTCGGCTATCCAGAATCCACGGCGACTGCAGGCGAGAGCGCTCAATGTAGTCATCGAGCAGCCGCGCAATGTCAGCATCACTCCACCGAGCATGGTTCAGCCGAAGGACACTATCCGCTTGGGCGAATCGGAGTTTCAGTTCTTCGACCATGCCATCACCTCATCGTCAGTCACCATATTCACGCATCACGAGGGCCACCTTCCCTATTACAGGTGGTGCAATTTTCAACCATTGTGACTAAAGTGATTTCGGAAACTTTCTTCTTCATGCCTCCCAAGGAGAATTCACACCATGTCCTTGTCCCGTCGTTCTCTGTTCAAGGCCGGTGCCCTCACGCTGGCCGCCGGTGCCATCGGTAGCCAGGCGCCCGCTGCTCTCGCCGTGGGCCCAGCTTTAGGCACTATCATCGACTTCTCCGCCGATGTTCCTTCCGCCCGCGCCATCAAGGCAGCCGGCCACCTCGGCGCCATCCGCTACGTATCCCAACGCCGCCCCGGCGCAGACTGGATGAAGGGCAAGCCCGTTACCCTAGCGGAGACCAAGGCCAACGCCGCGGCAGGCCTCAAGACCGCCTCCATCTACCAGTTTGGCCGCGCGGAAACTGCTGACTGGCTCAACGGCGCTGCGGGCGCCGCAGTCCATGCGCCGCAGGCCATCGCTATCCACAAGGCTGCAGGCGGGCCGACCGGGCGCCCCATCTACATCGCCATCGATGACAACCCCACCCGCGCCCAGTATGAGAACCAGATCCGCCCCTACCTCAAGGCCTTCTCCGCAGCGCTGAGCGCCGCGGGCTACCAGACCGGCGTGTATGGCAACTACAACGTCATCGACTGGTGTGTCGCCGACCGCATCGGCCAGTTCTACTGGATGCACGACTGGGGCTCTGCTGGAAAGCTCCACCCGCGCACTACCATCCACCAGAAGGCCAAGAATCAAGCCACTATCGACGGCGTAACATGCGATATCAACACCGTCTACGCCAACGACTGGGGCCAGTGGACCCCGGGCGATGGTGCTGTGGAGCCGCCAAAGGTCAAAGACATCCCAGCAGTCCCTGACAACATCCCGCTGCCCAATGTTTCCCTGCCGGATCCCACTGGGCGCGGCTCCAGCGTCAGCGGCGATGGCATCAACATCGCTGGTTCTTCCATCAGCAATGACCAGGTGCGCGGCGCGGTGGATATCCTCAACACCGCGCGCAAATCCATGGGCTAATCAACACGCGGCGGCGCTGGTTTCTACCGCGCCGCCGTTGTCTTCGTTGCCGAAGAAGACGGCTTGGAGGACGACGACGTGGTCGAGGACGCCGGTTCCGGCGATTCTGTCGAGGACGCTGGCTTTGAGGTGCTGGAGGAGGCAGCGGTAGACGTCGTCAAGCGCGTGGTGCTAGCGCCAGGATGGGCCAGCGCCTCTTTGTTCAAGTTGTTTCCCTTCACGAGGTTCTTACCCGTGATTTCCTTGCGCACGTAGGACGTAAGCTCCTCGGCAGAGCCCTCGATGGAGGCAGCCACAACAAAGTTCTCCCCAAAAGACACCGAAGAGTGTCGGTCCTTACTGTCCGACCAGCCCCATTTTGATCCCACGACGTCACTGAGCTTCGCGGTGCCATAGTTTTGCTGGTAGCCATCGGCTGAGACGGCATCGGCGTGAGACATCGCCACCAAAACTGGGTGCGTCGGATCATCTTCCAAGAGCTGAACGATGAAGCGCACCACGTCATAGGTTGAGGTCATCGAGTGACCCCAATCCTCCCCCGCTGACGTAGAGTCCAGCCCATACTCCTTGGCGATTGCATCGATGGACCGCGGGTACTTCTCAAACAGCTTCCCAGCGCTCTCATCCGAAGAATCTGCAATCATGTCCAGCGCTAGGTACTTGTCCTCGAAGGAACCGTGATCCAGCACGTAGGTGGCGATGTAGAGCTTGATCAGGCTGAGCGCATAGCGCGGCTGGTGCTCGGTGGGCGAGCCCATGTGCATGCCTGTCTCAATGCGGTAGTACGTGATCGACTTCTCGTCATCCCCCTTGAGGAATTGCCCCACGCTGTCCTCTACCGCCGCGAGCTGTGGATCGCCCTTCTTATGCGCGATGGGGCCGGGAGCGGCCGTGCTGGTGTGCGTTGGGCGCCCCACCGTGGAGTCTTCTTCATTCGCAGGCGAGCACGCGACAAGGGCCGTGACACCGAGCACGCACGCCAGAAGGGCGGCACCAGCACGCGCTGGTACCGCCCTATAACGAGGCTGCGGGTAAAACACGAGGTTAGAGTCTACCCGCTACCGTTTGGAATGTAGTGCTTGAGGTGGCGCTTAGTGGTCCACCGGAGCCTCCACGCCCACACCGGTCAGGGAGCGAACCTCCATCTCGGCGGACAGCTCTTCCAGGTTGTCCGGCGGGGTCATGATGGACACGATCCAACCGGCGAAGAAGGCCAGCGGGATGGTCACGAGGCCCGGAGAGGACAGCGGGAAGATGGACCAGTCGGCGTTCGGAAACATCGAGGTCGGGGTACCGGAGACCGCCGGGGACAGGAAGATGAGCACCAGGCAGGAGATAACGCCGGTGTACATCGATGCCACAGCACCTGCGGTGTTGAAACGACGCCAGTACAGGGAGTACAGGATGGTCGGCAGGTTAGCGGATGCCGCCACGGCAAAGGCCAGGGACACCAGGAAGGCAACGTTCTGGGTCATGGCCAGAATGCCCAGGATGATGGAGACAATGCCCAGGACGACCACGGTGATCTGGGAGACGCGGACCTGCTCAGCCTCAGTGGATTCACCGTTGCGGATGACGGAGTGGTAGATATCGTGCGCGATGGAGGCCGACGCAGTGATGGCCAGGCCAGCAACAACAGCCAGAACGGTAGCGAAGGCCACCGCGGAGATGACCGCCATGAAGATGGAGCCACCGATCTCCAGCGCCAGCAGCGGGGCCGCGGAGTTCGCACCGCCCGGTGCGGCGAGGATGCGGTCCGGACCAACGAGGGCGGCAGCGCCGTAGCCCAGCACCAGGGTCATGAGGTAGAAAGCACCAATGATGACGATGGCCCAGGTAACGGAGCGGCGAGCCTCGGTCGCGGTCGGCACCGTGTAGAAGCGCATGAGAACGTGCGGCAGACCACCGACACCCAGCACGAGGGCAATACCCAGGGAGATGAAGTCAAGCTTGGTGGTGAGGTTCTTGCCGTACTTCAGGCCCGGCTCCATGATCTGGGAGGCCTCGTAACCCTTCTCCTGGATAGCAGCGGAGTTGGCGTGCATATCAATTGCCTGGGTGAAGAGCGTGCTGAAGCCACCCTTCAGCATGACGAAGGTCAGGATGCACATGATAACCACGCCGGTGACCAAAAGCACGGCCTTGATCATCTGCACGTAGGTCGTACCCTTCATGCCACCAACGAGGACGTAGACGATCATGAGGATGCCCACGATGCCGACAACAACGGCCTGCCACTTGAACTCGTGAATGTCCAACAGCACGGCAACCAGGGAGCCGGCGCCTGCCATCTGGGCAATGAGGTAGAACAGCGACACGAACAGGGTCGAAATCGCGGCCGCCACGCGCACCGGGCGCTGCTTGAGGCGGAAGGACAGCACGTCGGCCATGGTGAAGCGCCCGACGTTACGCATCGGCTCCGCGACGAGCATCAGGGCGACGAGCCAGGCAACGAAGAAGCCGACCGAGTAAAGGAAGCCATCGTAGCCGTTGAGGGCGACAGCACCGACGATGCCCAAGAAGGACGCGGCGGAGAGGTAGTCACCGGAAATAGCTAGGCCGTTCTGGCGGCCAGAGAAGCTACCACCACCGGTGTAGAAGTCAGAGGCTTCCTTGGTGGACTTACCGGCACGCAGCACCACGTACATGGTGACGACAAGGAAGGCGGCGAAGACCGCAATGTTCAAAATCGGATTGCCAGCGGAGGATTCCGCTTGGGCCAAGATAATGGTCTGCATGGTTTAGCCCTCCAGTTCCTGGCGAATAGCCGCCGCCTGCGGCTCGATGTTCTTGTTGGCGTAATTGACGTAGATGTACGTAATGATGAAGGTGGTCAGGAACTGAGCCAAGCCGAAGATAAGGCCGACGTTCCAACCGCCGCCAAGCTCGATGGCCATGAAGTCGGGCGCAAAAACTGCGGCCAGCACGTAGAGGACGTACCACAGAAAGAACGCCACTGTCATGGGGAAGGTGAACTTGCGGTATGTGCCGCGCAGCTTCGCAAACTGCGAGCTATCGCGCATCTCGACGAACTCTTGCGGCGTCGGTTCGCGGCGCGAGTCAATCGAAGCAGGTGCGTCAGTCATGTCGCTCTCCTTACAAGGGAATCTTTTCTCCACAAACCGCGGTGAGAGACTAACTACAGTGTCTTCAGTCACGTTTTGCCTTGCCCAGTAAGTTACCTAACCTCTCTTGCAAGGTTGTAAATCCTGCCAAGAAAAGTTAATAACGCACACTTTTATTACCCCCTACCACCGCGATGACATGGGATTTCTATCGCGTTGCCAACACCCCCACAGGAAACTCCAAACAGTGAATCTAATTTAGCAAAGCGAAACTTCGCAGCCATTGTGCAGATCTTCGCCCCCTGCGGCACCCCTCAGAGCACCCTCACCCCCTTGCATGCCCACTGCCAGAAGGCACAACAAAACCCGCCTTCCCCGCTCCGCCCCTCCCCTATTTATCCCTATTTATAAGGAATAAGAAAAATATGGTGAAGGAGAAGCAAAGCGTGGAAGGCGGGTTCTATCGCTCGCGCTGGGACTGTGCCCGGCTATTTAAGCGCCAGGGAACTCACGCGGATCCTTAAACATGCGGCCAAAACCTTCCTGACCGTCGAGCGCATCGAGTGCGGCAACATCCTCTGGTACAAGCTCCACCTCCGCGGCCGCGAAGTTCTCCGCTAGGCGCTCTCGGCGGCTGGACTTCGGGATGACGGAAATGCCCTTGCTCAACAGGTACGCCAGCACCGCCCGGCCCGGAGTGATGTCGTGCTTCTCAGCGACGGCGATGACCTCTGGGTTATTGAGGATCACACCGCGCGCCAGCGGGGACCACGCCTCCGTCACGATGCCGTGGTTGTCGTGGAACTGACGCAGCTCCGGCTGCGTGAAGCCCGGGTGCAACTCCACCTGGTTTAGGACCGGCACGATACCCGTCTCATCGATCAGAGTCTGCAGGGTCTCCTCGTAGAAGTTAGCCACGCCAATCGACGCGATCTGCCCCATGCCCTGCATGCGGGCAATCTCCTCGAAGGTCTCCACGTACAGCCCGCCCTGCGGCCACGGCCAGTGGATGAGGTAGAGGTCGAGGTAATCCAGCTGCAGCTTATCCAGGGATGTACGGAAGGCCTGGCCTACCTTGTCCTTACCGTGGTGATCGTGCCAAACCTTGCTGGTAATAAAGAGCTCATCGCGGGTGACGTCGCCAGCCTTCATGGCGTCATGCAACGCCTGGCCCAGCTCTTCTTCGTTCTCGTAGAGGGTGGCGGTGTCGAAGTGGCGGTAGCCCAGCTCGATTGCTTCACGCACGGAGCGGACGAGATCCTCCCCGCGCAGCTTGTAGGTTCCAAGCCCCAGCAGGGGCATCTCGCGGTCATCATTGAACGTGGTTTGTGGGACACTCATGGCTTCCATTGTGCCGCACTCCCGCGCGTTGTGGGGGAAGATTCTGGCATCACCGACCGCATGGACAGCCTTTGACGCGCGAAACGCCCCGACCGACCGCGCACAAGGCGCGGCGCTCAGGGCGGTCAGGGCGTCGACAGCCCGAAGGACAGAGGCAATCCCTTCTATTCCTTTAGGCTTTGGATTTAGGCACGAATGAGGTCGATCACGAAGGTCAACGTGCGGCCGGACAGCGGGTGTGCGCCACCGGCGGGGCCATAGGCCTTCTCCGGCGGGATGACCAGCTTGCGGCGACCGCCCACCTTCATGCCCGGGATGCCCTCTTGCCAGCCGGCGATGAGGCCGGTCAGCGGGAACTCGATCGACTGACCACGACCCCACGAAGAGTCGAACTCCTGGTTCGTCTCATAGTCGACACCTACGTAGTGGACCTCAACGAAGCCGCCCGGCTGGGCTTCGGCGCCGTCACCCACCACGATGTCTTCGATGACAAGGTCCTGGGGAGCAGGCTCCGTTGCCGGCTCAATTACGGGCTTTTCCATTGGGGATTATCCTCCTTGGACTGTTTTCTTCTTTGCTGGCCGCATACACGTGGGCCGAGCCACAACACTCCCCAGTATAAGGGGAGATGTGGGGCTCGGCCCTAGAAATGCAGCGTATGGGCTATTGTTTAGCGCTCGCTGCGCGGGGTGACCTTGCGCAGGGTCTCGCCGGTGTAGATCTGGCGCGGGCGGTTGATCTTGGTGTTGAGCTCAAGCTGCTCACGGTACTGAGCAATCCAGCCCGGCAGACGGCCGATGGCGAAGAGGACGGTGAAGAAGTCCGTCGGGAAGCCCATGGCGCGGTAGATCAGGCCGGTGTAGAAGTCGACGTTCGGGTAGAGCTTGCGGGAGACGAAGTAGTCGTCGTTCAGCGCAATCTCCTCGAGCTTCATAGCCAGGTCCAGCATCGGGTCCCCACCCAGGTGATCGATGATCTCGTGAGCGGTGTCCTTGACGATTGCCGCGCGCGGGTCGTAGTTCTTGTACACGCGGTGGCCGAAGCCCATGAGGCGAACGCCCTTTTCCTTGTTCTTCACGCGGTTCATGAAGTCGGTGGCGTCGCCGTCGTGGTTGTTCTGGATATCCTCAAGCATCTCCAGAACGGCCTGGTTCGCGCCGCCGTGCAGCGGGCCGGACAGGGCGTTGATACCACCGGCGATGGCGACGAACAGGTTGGCCTGCGCGGAGCCAATCATGCGAACGGTGGAGGTGGAGCAGTTCTGCTCGTGGTCAGCGTGCAGGATAAGGAGCTTATCCAGAGCCTTGGCCACGATCGGGTCGACCTCATACTCCTCAGTCGGGTAACCGAACATCATGCGCAGGAAGTTCTCGCGAGCGTTCAGCTTGTTATCCGGGTACATGTAGGGCTTGCCCTGGGATGCACGGTAAGCGTAAGCGGCCAGCATCGGCACCTTGGCCAGCAGGCGGACGGTTGCCTTATCCAGCTGCTCCTCATCCAGCGGGTTAAGCTGATCCTGGTAGTAAGCGGAGAGAATGTTAACGGAAGAGGCAAGAACGGCCATCGGGTGCGCGTCGCGCGGGAAGATATTGAAGGCGGCCTTAAAATCCTCATCCAGCAGGGTGTGGTGACGGATATCAGTGTTGAACTTCGACAGCTCGTCCTCGGTCGGCAGGTGTCCCTTAATCAACAGGTAGGACACCTCGTTAAAGGTGGCGTTCTCAGCGAGATCCGCGATGTCGTAGCCACGGTGACGGAGGATGCCTTCCTCACCGTTAATAAAGGTGATCTTGGACTCGGTGGAACCAGTAGCCGCATAACCCGGGTCGAAGGTGACGAGGCCGGTCTCGTTACGGAGCTTGCCGATATCGAAGCCGGAGTCACCCTCCGTGGACTGCTTAATGTCCATCTCGTACTCGCCACCGGGGTACTGCAGTACAACCTTGTTGTTTTCAGATGCCACGTGTTTTCCTTTCCTCAATGTTCAACGCCGGCCAAGGCCGGCGCAACAAGACTAAACCTCTTCACACTTTAGCAAAACTTGTGACTCTGCCAACATTGGCAATCCTGGCAAAGTATCTAGTGCGCGAACGAAACTAGGCTACACTGCCCACATGAGCAACTCAGAACTCGTCCTGCCAGCAGATCTCCTCCCTACCGACGGCCGCTTCGGCTGCGGGCCGTCCAAGGTCCGTCCCGCCCAAATTGAGGCAATCACCGCCGGTGCTGACACCATCATTGGAACTTCGCACCGCAAGCCAGCCGTCAAGAATCTCGTCGGCTCCATCCGTGAGGGGCTCTCCGAGTTGTTCGCGCTGCCAGAGGGCTATGAAATTGTCCTCTCCCTGGGCGGCGCTACCGCCTTCTGGGACGCCGCAACCTTCGGCCTGATTGAGAAGAAATCAGCGCACCTAAGCTTCGGCGAATTCTCCTCTAAATTTGCTAAAGCCGCTGCCGGAGCCCCCTGGCTCGACGCCCCGCTCGTCACCGAAGCCGAGGTTGGCACCGCCCCAGACCCGAAGGCTGCCGACGCCGAGGGCGCCGACATCATCGCCTGGGCCCACAACGAAACCTCCACCGGCGCTATGGTTCCGGTAGCCCGCCCCAACCCCGATAACGCAGAGCAGCTTGTTGTCATCGACGCCACCTCGGGCGCCGGCGGCCTGCCAGTCAACATGTCCGATGCTGACGTCTACTACTTCTCACCCCAGAAGTGCTTTGCCTCCGACGGCGGCCTGTGGCTGGCTGCTATGTCCCCGGCAGCCCTGGAACGCATCGAGAAGATCAACTCCTCCGATCGCTTCATCCCGGCTTTCCTCAACCTGCAGACTGCGGTAGACAACTCCCGCAAGAACCAGACCTACAACACTCCGGCCGTCGCCACGCTCCTCATGCTGGAGGACCAGGTGAAGTGGATGAACGCCAACGGCGGTCTCGACGGCATGGTCAAGCGCACCACGGAGAACTCCTCCATTCTGTACAACTGGGCCGAGTCCCGCCCGGAGGCGACCCCCTTCGTGGCCGAACCGTCGGCACGCTCCCTGGTGGTCGGCACCATCGATTTCGAGGACTCTGTCGACGCCGCCGCAGTGGCCGCTACGCTGCGCGCCAACGGCATTCTCGACGTCGAGCCTTACCGCAAGCTCGGCCGCAACCAGCTGCGCGTGGGCCTGTTCCCGGCGATAGACTCCGCGGATGTCACCAAGCTCACCAAGGCTATCGATTACGTTCTGGATAACCGTTAACCCGCGCCCCCTAACTTGGCATGCCGCACCACACCATTTATTGCAGCCATTTGTTGCGGCATACAACATGCCCCGCGCTCTTGCCAGAGTTCGGGGCATGTTCTGGGTAAAGTGGACTTCATCACATGTCCGCTACCAGGCTAAGGAGCGCCCACCATGCGCGAGATTTTCCTCGCACCCAGCGACTCAACTGACACCTCGCTCGTCCTCCGGGCCGAGGATGGTGAGGAGTTCTTCCTCGAGGTCACCGACGAGCTTCGCGAGCTTCTCGCTCCCGCCGATTCCGCCGAACCCGCTTCCGAGAACGAGGGGGCGGAGCAGGACGCAGAAAACACCGACGAGGAGGCAAGCGACTCCTCCCCCGCCTCCGCGCAGCAAGACCATTCCACCGGGCTGCGCACCGTTATGCCTGCCTCTGGTGGCTCGCCTTCTTCCCCACAGAGCCAGCCTGCACCGCAGGCACAAGAAATCCGCCTGCGCCCCAACGAGATTCAGGCCCGCATCCGCGCCGGTGCTTCCGCTGCGGAGATCGCCGAGGAGCTCGAGGTTCCAGAATCCCGCATCGAACCTTTCGCGCACCCGGTGCTGCTGGAGCGGGCGCGCATCGCGGACGTCGCCAAGCAGGCCCACCCCATCCGCGAAGATGGCCCAGCCAAGCTCACGCTGTGGGAGATCCTGGCCACCGCCTTTGCCGCGCGCGGACACTCCCTGTCGGAGGCGACGTGGGATGCCTACCGTCACCAAGGCGAGCCGTGGATCCTGCGCATCACGTGGAAGACTGGGCTGTCCGCCAACGAGGCGGAGTGGACCTTTAAGCAGACGATGTCCTCCCCGGCCACGGTGGAGGCACGCAACTCTGTGGCCGCAGACCTCACCGACCCAGACTTCGTGCAGCCGGTGCGGTCGCTGACCTCCGTGGGCCGCGGCGAGCGCTACGACGAAGCCATCGACGGGCGGGAGTATGCCGAGGGCCGCGAGGTCAACGAAGCCGCACGCGCCGGTACCCCTGGCGTGACGGAGCTGTCCTCCTACACCGGCGGCGATGACGCCGCTAACGAGGCAGACGGCGGTGCATACGCCGAGCCTTCCGTCCTTCCCTCCCCGCACGGTGGGGAGCACCCCGCTGAGGGCGCAGCCGATGCGGACACTGCCTCTTCTAACGAGGAGGCCACACAGCAGACGGATGAGAAGGACACCGGGGTTGACGAGGACTTCCTCCAGAACCCGGATCCGGAACCTAAGCCCACCAAGCGCCGCCGCAAGGCCGTCACCCCGCACTGGGAGGATGTGTTGCTCGGCGTTCGTTCCTCCACTAAGCGCCCCCGCGAGTAGCCTGCCGTGGATACGCAAAGCGCCGTTCTCACTCTGTGGTACGTCACCGCCGCCGACCCCGCCGAGGTCCTCCGCGGCGAGCCTAAGGCCGACCGCGGCTTCGGCCGCAAGTTCCTCGCTCAGCTCAACCCCGCACTGCCGGTGACTCCCATTGGGCAATTCCCCCTCAACCGTTCCGCCGAGCCCGGCGCGAGCGAGTTCTATGTGGGCGGCTATCCCGGTGTGACCGTGGTGCAAACCATCATCCACGACGATCAGCTGACTCTCTCTCAGCTGTCCCGGACCTTGCGCGAGGCCGTGCCCGCCACGGAAATCTACGCCTTCGCCTCCAATCCGGAGACTGGCTATGCCGGGTTCGCCCACTGGACGGGCAGCCGCCTGCGCCGGTCGCTGTGCGGGACGCGTTTTAACCTCTACGAGGACCATGGTCTGCCCGAAACCTTCGAGGCCCCTTTCTGGGCCGGGGAGATGGATGAGCCGGTGGGTGGGATTTCCCTTCCCTTTGAGCCGCTCAATATCACCGAGGCCGCCCAGGAATTCTGGTTGGGCATCGAGGTCGGCGCGGATGGCCCCGACGTGGACGTCGTAGGCTATGCCACCGACGGGCGCCCCGAGCCCAAGGTCGACACTCCCCCGCCGCGCCGCAGCGTGGCCGAGGTAGCCACCACCTCAGTGTCGAAGCTGGGGCTCAATGACTATGACGACTACGAAGAGTACGACCTCGAGCCGGAATCCACCGGTGAGGAGATCATCCGCACGGCCAAGCACCTCGGCGGCTTGGTGCGGCGCTACGCAGTATCGACCTCGCGGAACCTCTGGGAGCGCTGGCGCTCGTAGAAGGCGATGGCCGCCGACGTCGCCACATTAAGGGAATCCGTGCCCTCCGACATGGGAATGCGGGCGCGCACGTCGGTCGCACGCATGGCGTGCTCGGTCAATCCTGGCCCCTCCGCACCGACCAGCAGCGCCACCTTGTCCGCGCCCTCTAACGCATCAGCAATGTGCACGGCATCCGGATGCGGGGTCAGCGACACCAGCCGGAAGCCCTGCTCGCGCAGCTTCTCCAGCCCGCGCTGCCAGGTGGTAAAACCACCGTCGAAACGCGCCCAGGGCAAGCGCAGAACGTGACCCATGGACACGCGCACCGAGCGGCGGTACAGCGGATCTGCGGCACCCGAACCTAAAAGGATGCCGTCGACGTCCATACCGGCGGCGTTGCGGAAGAGCGAGCCGATGTTCTCATGGTCCCCCACGCCTTCCATGATGGCCAGGGTGCGAGCACCTTCGAGGACCTCGTCCACGGTCCAGGCCTCCGCGCGGTCCGCCGCAGCAACCAGCCCGCGGTGCATATCGAAGCCCGTGACTTCCCCCAAAGTCTGTCGGGTTACTTGGTAGACGGGGATATCCCCGACATCATGGTTCGCCAGGAAGGTGTCGAGCTTCGCCTCAAAGCCGATGATGCAGCGCACCGGGAAGCGGGAGGCCAGCAGGCGCTCCACGCACAGTGGGCCCTCACCAAAGACGAAACCCTCGCCGGACTTATCCGCGTGCTTGAGATCGCGGATATCGTCCAGGCGAGGGTCTGTGGGGTCATCGATGACAAAACGCATGGGCCCTAGTCTAGGCGCAGGGCCAGCTGCTCCCCCTAGGCGGGCTATGCCAACAGCGAGCTGATGGGATCCATGGCGAAGTAGACCACGAAGAGGGCCGCCACGAGCCACATGATCCAGTGCACCTTCTTAGCCTTACCGGCAAAGGTGGCCATCAGTGCATAAGCGATGAAGCCCACGCCAATACCGTTGGCGATGGAGTAGGTGAAAGGCATGACCACGATGGTGAGGAAGGCCGGGATGGCCTCCTCCATGCGGTTCCACTCGATGTCCTTGAGCTGTGCCGCCATCATCACACCGACGATAACGAGTACGGGGGCCGCCGCCTCGATCGGCACGATCTCGTAGAGCGGGGTGAGGAACATGGCCAGCAAGAAGATCACACCGGTCACAACGTTGGCCAGTCCGGTGCGGGCGCCGTCACCGATACCAGCCGCCGAGTCCGCAAACACCGTGTTGGAGGACACCGAACCGGCACCACCAGCTACGGCGCCAAAGCCTTCCACCACCAGGGCAGTCTTCATCTCCGGCAGGTTGCCCTTCTCATCCACGAGGTTGGCCTGCTTGCCCAGGCCGTTCATGGTGCCCATGGCATCGAAGAAGTTGGTGAGCAGCAGGGTGAAGATGAGCAAGACGGTGGAGACCACGCCCAGCTTGGTGAAGGCACTAATCGGATCGACCTGGCCCACAATCGACAGGTCCGGCAGCCCGCCCAGGGAGCTGGGCACCTCCGGGGTGGCCATGCCCCAGTCCTCGGAACCGGTAAAGGCCTGAATGATCATGGCGATGATGGTGGTGATGACGATGCCGATGAACAGGCCGCCACGCACCTGGCGGATGACGAAGAAGCTGCACAGAATCAGGCCCACGACGAAGACGAAGGCAGGCCAGGTCGCAATCGAGCCGTTCACGCCTAGGCTCACCGGGACGGTGGTCATCGCGGCATCCGGCACGCGGGTGACGAAGTGCCCGTCCACGAAACCGATGAGGGCGATGAACATGCCGATACCGACGCCCATCGCGGCCTTCATGGACGCGGGGATAGCGTCGAAGACGGCCTGGCGGAAGCCGGAGATGGCCAGCAGGACGATGATGAAACCTTCGATGACAACCAGGCCCATGGCCTCGCGCCATTCCAAGCCGTTGAGGGAGACCATGGTCACGGCCACGAAGGTGTTCATGCCCAAGCCCGCGGCCATGGCGAACGGGTAGCGAGCAATCATGCCGAAGGCGATG
Source organism: Corynebacterium sp. HMSC070E08 (assembly GCF_001808895.1). Classification (NCBI taxonomy): domain Bacteria; kingdom Bacillati; phylum Actinomycetota; class Actinomycetes; order Mycobacteriales; family Corynebacteriaceae; genus Corynebacterium; species Corynebacterium sp. HMSC070E08. Next base: position 2,623 of record NZ_KV794722.1, on the reverse strand, counting down.
GTCATGACACCGGCCACCAGCGCGGTGGCGGCAGCGACTTGCGGGATTCCGAGGGTGGTTCCGGCCGAGTCAGCGGAGGTACCCAGGATGAGAGGGTTGAGGAGAATGATGTAGGCCATCGCGAAGAACGAGACCACGCCGGCGCGGACCTCGGTTCCAATGGTGGATCCGCGTTCGGTGATTTTGAAATAGCGATCGATAGCTGCGTTCATCGTGAGTGAGCGCCCCTTCTATCTAGAGAAATGAAGTTTTACCTGCTAAGGGTGCTCCATCGGGGCACTAAAACGCAAAACCCGCACGCTGCATCGCTGCTGCGCGCGGGGCGAAAACCGCTCTCTTTAATAGATAGGGCTCTCATCATCGAAGGGCCTCTCCTGCTCCGCTCCCTCCTCACGGACGCTCGTGCCGGAATGCGCGCCGCACCCGTAGGTGGCGTGCACCACTTTTCCATCCGCCGAGTATTCATTGGCACAGACGCCGAAATTGGGCAGCAGCTGGAGGTAAAAAGCACAGGTTTTGCACTGCAGTTGGGCCTGCGCCGCCATCTCCGTATTCGGCCCATACTTCTTGCGCCAACGCTCCTTGGCCTCCTTGAGGCCAGCCTCGGAGAGCTTCCCGCCGTCCAGTCTGTCGTCGTCAGGCGCCGGCGGCATGAGGTCTCCCGGGCCCAAGTCACCCGGGCGCAGGCGCTCGGAATAGGGCACCCACTCCGGGGCTTGGAGGGCCTGGCCGCCGGGGACGAGCGCAACCTCGTTCACGGTCGGCGTGCGGGAACCTTCAGCGCAGGCGACGACGGCATGCCACTCCCATCCCGGGTATCCCGGAACGTGGGCCTCAAAACGGTGGGTGGCCACGTTGCGGCCCACACCCGCAACGCCCCGGTGCTTACCGACGTCCCCCTCTCCTACCTCCTCCACGGCCCGGCGCGCCAGGTCGACAGCCGTCGAATCGAGAAGCGGGGAATGCATCTTTTTCTTGCGAGTCACCCTCCCATTATTAATCACACGCCCGAGCATCGTGCACAATGACTGTCATGGCCTTCCCACACTTCCCCCGCGCCGCCCGCGCGCTCGCCACGGCTTTATCTGCCGCTGTACTGCTCGCACCGCTGGCCTCCTGTTCCTCCCAAGCTGTAGACGAGCGCGCATCCTCATCGACGGCGACAGCGGCGGGTAGCGATGGGACGTCGCCAAGCGCACGCTCCCCAGAGCGCCTCGGCGTCACCGTCCTGGACACCGCACCCTTGCCAGCGGACACCTTTACCCAGGGCCTCGAGGTCGACGCTGACGGACACCTGCTCATCGGCACCGGGCTGAAGGGCGAATCGCGCCTTATGCGCGTCCAGCCGGGCGAGCTAGCCCCGCTGAAAGAGGTCGCGCTCGAAGACTCGTTCTTCGGCGAGGGCATCACGCAGACCGAGACCGGTATCTGGCAGCTGACGTGGAAGTCCGGCACAGCCTTCCTGCGAGATGCCGAGACCTTCAACGAACTCGACCGCGCAACCTATGACGGCGAAGGCTGGGGCCTGTGCAACGCTGGCTCTGAGCTCATCATGTCCGATGGCTCCGCCACACTGCGCCACCTGGACCCACAGACTTTTGAGGAGCTCGGCCCGCGCACCGAGGTCACTCTCAACGGTTCGCCGGTGGATAACCTCAACGAACTAGAGTGCGTCGATGGCGCAGTCTATGCCAACGTGTGGATGAGCGAGGACATCCTGCGCATCGACCCCGCAACCGGCGAGGTCACCGCGGTGATTGACACCGCGAACCTCAACCATGTCCCGTCTGCCGATCCCAACGCCGTCCTCAACGGCATCGCCCATATCCCGGGCACCGACGAGTTCTGGATCACCGGCAAGCTCTGGGATGAGCTGTACAGGGTGCGCTTCGAGTAGGATTCTCACCCATGGCTACCGTGAAGCAAGCAAGGAAGAAGTCACTGCTGCAGTTTCTGGCGCTCATTATCGCCGTGGCGGTGATCGTCGTGGCGGTGGTGATGTTTCAGAAGTGGTGGAATGACCGCCCGGGCCCCGACCCGCAGGACGTCACCATCACGGCCACGGTGGGTGATGAAACGATGGAGGTTGCGCCCTATAGCGTCTGCGAGCCCGGCGCCGACTGCGAGGAGGGCGAGGTTCCCAACCTCACGGTGGGGCCCGATGACACCCTGAAGCTGGAGATCCCCGAAGCCATCTATAACCACGAGTGGTCGGTTCTCTCCATTTACGATGACCCAGCCGCCAACGACAGCACTGCGCACGGCGCCAACGAAACCACCTCGCTCGAAATCCCCGGCTCCGTCGCGCCGATTGAGGCTTCCACCGGCGAGCGCCCGCAGCTGATGGTCGTGGAAATCTCCACCCTCATGATTGGCCACGATGCCAATGGTGAAGAGACCCCGATGCACACGGTGTGGTCACTATCCACCATGACCGACGAAGAGCTCAAGGAATCCAAGGCCACCGGTGACGCCGAATCTCCAGCAGAGGCTCCTGAGGAGAAGTAGCCGCGCCGCGGCGCGCGATGTAGCGCGCGCCGCTACAATCGACAAAGTGCCCGACCTGCCAAATTTACGGCTGATCATTGCGGCGGGCTCAGGTGGTGAATGCATCTATACAGCT